>NZ_JBDJLK010000077.1:0-26473 GCF_039673335.1 Pseudomonas sp. TWI929 | reverse complement strand
CAAGATCGTCGTCTCCGGCGGCCGTGGCATGGGCAACGGTGACAACTTCAAGCACCTGTACAGCCTGGCCGACAAGCTCGGCGCTGCCGTCGGTGCCTCGCGCGCCGCAGTGGACGCGGGCTTCGTGCCGAACGACATGCAGGTTGGCCAGACCGGCAAGATCGTTGCACCACAGCTGTACATCGCCGTCGGTATCTCCGGCGCCATCCAGCACCTGGCCGGCATGAAAGACTCCAAAGTGATCGTTGCGATCAACAAGGACGAAGAAGCGCCGATCTTCCAGGTGGCCGATTACGGCCTGGTTGCCGACCTCTTCGAGGCCGTTCCAGAGCTGGAACAGCTGGCCTGATCCACTGATGCAAAAGCCCGGCCCTCAAACCGAGGGCCGGGCTTTTTTATGGCGTCTGCACCGCTCAGCGAACCCCGGGGAACCCCTGGAAGCTCGGCAATATATTCATGCAACCCGGAATCTGCCGGCACGCCTTGGCCGCAGCCGATTCGGGCACCGCCGAGGCGACCAACGTCAGGCCGATGATCAACACCACCAACAACGGCACGCTGTACGCCAGCAAGCTCTGTATCTTCATCACTACCTCCTCGATCAGCACCTCGCCAACCCCAGGCTGGCGAGGCGCTGTGGCACTCAGCGTTCATCCACCGTAACGATCTCGCGGCGCTCGGCCATGCTCGCCGGCACCTGGTCCTCGTCGGTGAAGAACTGCTGATACCACTCGCGCAGCTGGTAAACCGGGCCGTCGTTCTCGGCCAGCACCGGCTTGTCGATACGCACTTTGTGCTTCCAGATATCCACGTCCTGGTAGAACGACTCGCGGTTGCCTTTGACGTAGGCCTTGGCGATCTCACTGTTCTGCTCATCGGTCAGGCCCGGCACCCGCTTGACCATGCAACCAAAGCGCAGCACGAAGCTGTCCGGCGTCACCGGCACATGGCTGTTGAGCAGGATCGCGTGCACCCGTACCTCGCCGAACATCGAGCTCAGTTCGGTGAAGTGCGTGGCCGGCCCGTAGTACGCCGAAGGCGCGATCAAATCGCCGCCCAAGCGCTCGGAGTCGCCATGGAAGATCTGCCGGCCGATATGCCCTTCGAACACGTTGGCGAAATACTTGGTCGGGGTACCGTGCACCGGCCCGAAGTGCTGGGCGTCGACCAGATTGTCGACCAGCTCGCGCGGGTTGGTCTCGATCAGCATGGTGTCGATGTTCCAGTCATGGATCCAGTCGGCGTCGTCCATTTCCGGCAGGTGCGGAATGACCACGCCGTCCTTGGGCGGGCGCCCTTCCGGGTTGTTCCACACGAACAGCAGGTTGTTTTCCTCGCTGGTCAGCCAGCTGCGCGTCTTCGCCTTGGGCGGTATGCGCTTGCAATAAGGGATTTCCACGCACTTGCCGCTGGTGTCGTACTTCCAATGGTGGAACGGGCACACCACGCTGTCGTTTTCGATGGTGCCCTGGGACAGGTCGGCGCCCATGTGCGGGCAGAACGCATCGAGAATGCTGATGGCACCGGCACTGTTGGCGAAGGCCACCAGGCGCGTGCCAAACACATTCAGGGTATGCAGCTTGCCATCACGGTAGTCGTCGGCCACGCCCAGGCAGTGCCAGCCCCTGGCGTAACGGTGGGCGCGCTGGGCGCTTTCGATGGAAAGTTCGGCGAGTTTGGTCATGTTCTTGTTATTCCTGTATTGGATACGCCAGTCACCGGCAATACCCCTGCGGTGCCAGGGGGAATACCTGGTGGCTATCTTTGAGCAGGCGTGGCGGGCCCTCATCCTTCAATCGGACTAGGTCGGGCCCGTGCGCGCATCATTGGCCGAAACGCCGCGCCGCCTCCGGGCCGAAATCCCGCGGGCTGAAGCCGGTGCGGTTGAGCAGGTAGCCGTTACGCTGCTGGTTGATCAGGTTGAATGCCAGGTAACTGCCGGCATTGAGGTCGTGGTAAAGCCCCACGCCGGCCTGCGGCCGTTGCGACTCGTAGGCATAGAAGTAGTTGACCATCGAGGTGCGCCACAGCTCGCCACGGTTGTCATAGTTGTCGGCCAGCATCGGGAACCAGGTGTCCTCGTCGATGTACAACTTGCGCTTGCCATACAGGTGCCGATAGCCAGGCTTGAGGGTGCCTTCAAGCTCCCACACCCGATGGCGCTCGTAGCGCATGGCCTGCGGGTTGAGGTGCCCAGGCGTCAACAGGTCGGCGTACTTGAGGTCCGGGGCGTGCACGCGGTAGGCGTTGTAGGGGATGAACATTTCCCGCTTGCCGACGATCTTCCAGTCATAGCGCTGGCCCGAGCCATTGAACAGGCGCACCTCGTCGACGGTGATCGAGCCGCCACTACCGGGGAACGACATGTCAAAGCCGTACCCTGGCGACTGCCGCACCCGCCGCGTGCCCGGGTCGTAGCGCCAGGCCTGGCGCGGTTCGGTCTTGTCGTTCCAGAACTCGGTACCGGTGTTGATCTCACCTTTATCGCGTTGCGGCAACAGGGTTTCGTTGAGGTAGAACGACGAGTTGCCCACCGTGTCGCCCACCTTGCCTGGCTCCAGTGCCGGTGCCAGGTTGCGCGAATGCACGCGGCCCCAGTTGATGTTGCCGTCCTTGAGCACGTAGGCGTTGTCGGACGTGTATTCCTCGGTCCAGGCACGCAAGGTAAAGGTCGAGGCATTCTTCAGCAGCTCCAGGCCACTGCGCGGCACCGGGAATGGCGTGCCACCGGTCTTGCCGACCACGCCTTCGCCATCGTCAACCAGCTTGGCCACCTTGGCATTTTCGCGGGTCGCCTGGCATACCGCGTCGTCAAAGCGGAAGTCTCGGTGGCTGGGGTAGATCGGCATCCTGAAGGTGGCCGGGTACAGCTTGAACAGCGCCTTCTGCCCGTCGGACAAGGCATCGCCGTACTGGGCCAGGTTGGCGGCAGTGATCACGAACAGCGGTTTCTCTTCCGGGTACGGGTCCACAGGATGCTGGCCGGTGCCCTTGAACGATACGTTGGGCGGCACACCCAGCCACTTGCCGGAGAACGGCGGGATGCTGCCATCGGCGTTGCCAGCCGGGTCTGCCCCCACGCAGGTAAGGTCCTTGCCCAGGCGCTCGACATCCTCGGGCGCGGCCAGCGCCACACCCGGCGCCGTAGCCATCAGCAGCAGGCTCAGGGCCAGGCCGCGGCGCGCCAGAATACTCTCGGTCATTGTTGTTCTCCTTGGTTACCGATAGCGGTGGCCCAGTATCGGTAGGCCCTCACGCCAGCAGCATCGTCCGCTCGGACTAACGCATTTGCGGCGCCAGGCTGCCGGGCTCGCCCAGTGCGACCACGCTGTTGAGCATGATCCGCACCAGCTCGGTCTGGCGCCGCACCCCGGTCTTCGAGAAGATCGAGCGCAAGTGCGCGCGCGCCGTGTTGCGGCGGATGTTGAGCCGCTCGGAAGCCTCTTCCAGGGACAAGCCGTTGGCCAGCTCCAGGGCCAGGCCGGTTTCAGCCGGTGTGAGGTTGTACAGCTGCGCGGTCACCGTGTTGCTCGCCAGCGACTTGCCCACCGCGTCGCGCACGTACACCACCACTGTCGGCTTGCCCTTGCCCTCAACCAGCTCCTGGGACGGCACCAACTCGACCACCACCCCCAGGTTGACCTGCCCGGACGGGCGTGACACCGACATCGCCTCGGCGCCTTGGGCGGCCAGGTTGCCTTGCCGGCTGCGCAGGAAGGCGCTGCGCACCAGCCGGCCCAGCTCGCGGTTGTCGCTCGGGTAAGTGGCCTCCAGGCGGCCACCCACCAGTTTTAGCCCGTCGTTGCTGTCGAGTATCTCGCGGGCCACCGGGTTCAGCTGCAGCACACTGCCGGTCTCGTCGAGCATGATGGTGGCCACGGCCAGGCGGTTGATGGTCTGGGAATACAGCGTGCCCAGCGAGGCGCTGCGGTCGAGCAATGCGTGCATGTGCAGGGCCCGGCGCAGGTGCGGCACCAGCATCGCGCACAGCGCCCGCTCCAGCTCGCTGAAGCGGGCCTGCCCACGCGGGCGGTTGATGCGCAGGCGCAGGGTGCCACCGTCAGGCATGCTGATGTCGACGCCGAGCATGTGGAAACAGCCGTAGGGCGCGCAGTACAGCAGGTAGAACGACGAACAGGCCCACTCGGCATCGCTCATCAGCTCGTCGATGGTGAACACGGTGTCCACCGGCAGCCTGTCGAACAGCGAGGCCTTCTCGCAGTAGGCGAAATGGTTGACGCCACCCTCCCCCGGCTCGACATCGCCGGCGACCATCATCGGTGACAGCAACGGCTCGTCGAGCACGCGCAGGATCAGCGTCACGTAGCTGGCCGCAAACAGCCCGCGCAACTGGCGCAGGGCATCGTTGAGCCGCTGGGTATCGAGCGCCGCATCGTACATGTTGCCGATCAGGCGCTCGTATTCGTCAAGCTCGATGCCCAGTTGGGCCAGCACCTGAGCGTTAGACAGCGTGGTGTGCATGGGCAGGCTCCAGGTCGGGGGCGCGGGCCACCAGCGGCCGGTCGCGGTCGAACCAGGCCGCCAGTGCCGGCAGCAGGAAGATCGCGCCAAACACGTTCACCAGGAACATGAACGCCAGCAGGATGCCCATGTCGGCCTGCAACTTGAGCGGTGCGAAGGCCCAGGTGCCCACCCCGATCGACATGGTCAGGGCGGTGAACACCGCCGCCGTACCGCGCTGGCACATGGCGCGGTAGAAGGCGTTGCGCAGGTCCTGGCCGTCAGCCATTTCATGCTGGATGCGCTCGTACAGGTAGATGCCGTAATCCACCCCCACCCCAACCCCCAGCGCCATCACCGGCAAGGTCGCGACCTTCAGGCCAATGCCCAACCACGCCATCAGCGCGTTGCACAGGATCGCCACGATGCCCAGCGGCACCACGATGCACAGCACCGCACGCAATGAACGGAAGGTCAGCAGGCAGAACAGGCCAACCGAACAGAACAGCGCTGCCAGCATCCAGACCTCGGCCTGCTTGACCGCCTCGTTGGACGCCGCCATCACCCCGACATTGCCCCCGGCCAGGTGGAACGTCGCCTGCGGCACCTGCACCGTGGCGATAATGCGTCGGGCCTCGCTGACCACATGGGCCACGGTCGCGCCCTCGTGGTCATTGAGGAACACCAGCACCTGCATGCGCTGGCAACCCTCGGTGACCAGGCCCGAGTCTGGCGTATAGGCCATCGAGCCTTGCTGCAGGCCACGTGCGGACCCGGGTATGGCCGCCCAGCGCGGGTTGCCTTCGTTGTTGCCGGCGATCATTTCCTTGCCCATGCCGGCCACGCTCTGCACCGACTGCACCCCGGCGACGTTGCGCATCTGGAAGTCGAACGATTCGACCGCGCGCATTACCGCCGGAGCCAGGCAGGCTTCGTCGATGCCGCGGGCCTGGACGAAGACCGCCAGCACGTCGAGGCCGATGGCGTAGCTGCTGACGATGCGCTGGTTATCCTGGTTGTAGCGCGAATCGGCACGCAGCTCCGGCGCCCCAGGGCCGATGTCGCCCACCGCCAGCTGCCGCGCCTTGAACACGCCCACGCCCAGCAGCAGCAGGCTGATGCTGAACACCAGCAAGGCAGGCCCTGGCTGCGCCAGTGCCGACAGGCGCCACCAAAGGGGGTGTTGTTGCTCCGCGGCTGTCTGCGGCGCCGCAGCCACTTTGACCTTGAGGTATGACAGCACCAACGGCAACAGCATCTTGTTGGTGACGATCATCAGCATCACCCCAAGGCAGGCCGTCACCCCCAGCTCGTGCACGATCGGGATGTCGATCAGCATGATCACGGCAAAGCCCAGGGCATTCATCAGCAGCGCCAACGAGCCGGGGATGAAGATCTTGCAGAAGGCCGAGTGCGCCGCTTGCGCTGCCGTTGCGCCGGCCAGCAGGTCCTGCCTCCAGGCATTGGTCATCTGTACCGCATGTGACACGCCGATGGAGAAGATCAGAAACGGCACCAGCACCGACATCGGGTCGATGCCCAGGCCCAGCAGTGGCAGCAACCCCAGCAGCCACACCACCGGCAACAGTGCCACCAGCAATGCCACCAGGGTCAGGCGCAACGAGCGCGAGTACACCCAGAGCAGCGCGGCGGTAATCAGAAAAGCGACGACGAAGAACAGCAGCACCGTGTTCAGCCCCTCGACCACATCGCCCACCAGCTTGGCGAAGCCCACCACATTGATCTCGATGTCGGCGCTGGCGTAGCGCGCGCGGATGTCTTCCAGGCGTTTGGCGACCTCCACATATGACACTGGCTGGCCGGTACGCGGGTCGTTGTCCTGCAAGTCGGCGCGCACCAGCGCCGCGCGCTGGTCGTTGGCCAGCAGGCGGCCCACCTGCCCGGCGCGCGCGGCGTTGCTGCGCACCTTCTGCAGGTCCTCGGCGGTGCCAGCGTACTGTGGCGGCACCACCAGGTCACCGACGAAGCCCTCTTCGGTCACCTCCACATAACGCACATTGGGCGTGAACAACGAGGTTACGCTCGGCCGGCTGACGCCGGGGATGAAAAACACGTCGTCGGTAACCTGCTGCAATACCTTGAGGAATTCCGGGCGGTAGATATCGCCCTCGCCCTTCCAGCGCACGCTCACCAGCAGGCGATTGGCCCCGGTGAAAGCCCGGCTGAAATCGAGGAAGTTGAGCATGTACGCGTGGCGCACCGGGATCTGCTTGTTGAAACCGGGGTCCAGGCGCACCTGGGTGGCGCTGTAACCCAGCGCCACGGTCACCAGCAAGAACAGCCCAAGCCAGGCCCGCCTGGCGTCGAGCAACAGATCCGCGCAACTGCGCACCCAGCGGTCAGTCCGACTACGGCTCATGGCCGGGCCTCCTGGCTGAGCGCGACAGTGGGTTGCACGCCCTGGAACACGCCGCGCTCACCGGCCACCAGCAGGTGGCGGCCACTGAGGCCCAGCGCCGAGGTCAAGGTGCCCAGGCCGCTGCGCTGGTCGATGCCCAGCAGGTTGCCCTGGGCATCCAGGCGGATCAGCCGGCTGGCAGCACCTACCAGCACCAACCCGCCCTGCCCCGGCAAGCGGGCGTGGCCGTAGATGGGCTGGTTGCTGCCAACATCGATGCGCTGCCAGCTGTCGCCGAAGTCGGTGCTGCGAAACACATGGCCACGCATGCCATAGGCCAGCCATGACGAGGCCGAGAGGCGTACCACACCGAACAGCGAGCCATTGTAGAACGGCGGCATGAGCTGCCAGTTCTGGCCACCATCGCTGGAGCGCAGCACCAGGCCTTGCTCGCCAACCAGCATCTGGCGCCCGTCGGCCCCGCCGTCCAGGCCATTGAAATGGGCACCGTCACCAGGCATTTCGCGCGCGGCCCAGTGTTCACCTGCATCGTCGGAGACCAGGAACTTGCCATAGCTGCCGTAGGCCACCACCTGCTGGCCGTCACCGCTCCAGACCCCGAGCAGCGGCTCGCCGAGTTCGGCGTCGTGGTGTTTCTCCTGCCAGGTCTGGCCAGCATCGCCGGAGCGCAGGATCCAGCCGTCATGGCCCACGGCAACCAGCACTTGGGCATTGACGGCGACCACGCCGGTCAGCGTGGCGTCACGCCCCGCGCCAAGTTGGCCGGCTTGCCAGCTGCGGCCGCTGTCGTGGCTGGTGAGCAGCGTGCCACGTTCACCGACGGCGATCAGGCGGTCCCCGGCGCCTACCAGCGCATTGACCTGAACCCGGTCGGCCAGTACTTCGGTGACTGCGAGGGGCGCGGGTTGGCGTGGGGCGAAGGCAAAGGCGACGGCAGCGATGACGATGGCGCTCATCACGTAGCCGGTCAGTTGGCGCGGGGCAGGCTGCATAGGGGTGACCCTCTTGGAATTGTGCCGAAATGATCCGGCTGCCCTGCCCTGGGCTACATCGTCCAAATGGCCTAACCCCGGCCCCTTGCAGGGCTGCGGAGGATGGCACCGGCTGCGCCGGTGTTCGCGGCTAAAGCCGCTCCTACAGGTTCTGCACAAGGCTCGAAGGCTGCGCAATTCATTGTGGGAGCGGGTTCACCCGCGAACACCGGCGCAGCCGGTGCCATGCGCCTGCAGTAACGGGGCAATACGGCTATCAAGGCAACTCAAACAACCCCGCAGCCCCCATCCCGCCACCGATACACATCGCTACCACCACGTAGCGCACGCCACGCCGGCGCCCTTCCAGCAATGCATGGCCCACCATCCGCGCACCAGACATGCCAAACGGGTGACCAATCGCAATCGCCCCACCGTTCACGTTCAACCGCTCCGGCGGGATTTCCAGCGCATCACGGCAATGCAGCACCTGGCAGGCAAATGCCTCGTTGATCTCCCACAAGCCGATATCCGCCACCCCCAGGCCAAAGCGTTTAAGCAGCTTCGGCACCGCCAGCACCGGCCCGATACCCATCTCCTGCG
This sequence comes from Pseudomonas sp. TWI929, assembly GCF_039673335.1. Lineage (NCBI taxonomy): Bacteria > Pseudomonadati > Pseudomonadota > Gammaproteobacteria > Pseudomonadales > Pseudomonadaceae > Pseudomonas > Pseudomonas sp. TWI929. The sequence continues at coordinate 18,058 of NZ_JBDJLK010000077.1, read as the reverse complement.
GCGCGCATCCCGCCAAGGCGATACCCCGGTAGATACCCAGCGGCGTCAGGCCACGCCGGTGCGCTTCGGCGCGGCTCATCAACAGGCTGGCTGACGCACCATCGGAAAACTGCGAGGCATTGCCCGCCGTAACGAACTCACCCTGGCTCACCCACTTGCCGTCCTTCCATACCGGCTTCAACGCCGCCAGGTCCTCCAGCCGGGTACCTGGGCGGTTGCATTCATCGCGCTCCACCCGCACCCGCTGATGCCCGGCAGGCTGGCCGTCCTGGTCGAACAGCAGCTTGTCGACCTCTAACGGCACCAGTTCCTCGTCGAACAGCCCGTCGCGCTGGGCGGCTGCCGTGCGCAACTGGCTCTGCAGCGAATACTCATCCTGCGCGGCGCGGCTGATGCCATATCGACGCGAGACGATCTCGGCGGTTTCCAGCATCGGGATGTAGGCATCCGGCATCACCGCCTGCACCGCCTGAGATTGCGCGCGGTAGGTGTTCTTGTGCTTGGTCTGGGTCAGCGACAGCGACTCCACGCCGCCACCGATGGCAATGTTCAGCTCGCCGCTGACAATGCCCTTGGCGGCCATACCGATGCTGATCAGCCCCGAGGCGCACATGCGGTCCACGGCCATGCCCGGCACACTGTGCGGCAGCCCGCCGGTATAGGCACACAGGCGGCCGATGTTGTAGGCCTGGGTGCCCTGCTGCACGGCGGCGCCCATGATCACATCGTCGATGGCGTCGGCCTCCACCCCGCTACGCTCGACCACGGCACGGACCACATGCCCGCCAAGCACGGGTGCCTCGGTGTCGTTGAACGACCCACGGAACGATTTGGCCAGCGCGGTACGTGCGGTGGCAACGATGACTGCTTCATTCAGGTCCATGACGGCTCACTCGACTACAGGGTTGAAGGTGTAACGGCTGATGGTGTCGATCACGCAGCCGGGGCGGCTTTCGCCTTCGATTTCGACGCTGACCCGCACCACCAGCTGCACGCTGTCGGCCACCTGCTCGGCGCGCAGCACCTGGCCACGACCGCGCACCCGCGCGCCAACGCGCACCGGCGCCGGGAAGCGCACACGGTCGCTGCCGTAGTTGACGCCCATCGCCAGGTTGTCGATGGTCAGCAGCTGCGGCAGGAACAGGTTGACCAGCGACAGGGTCAGGTAACCGTGGGCAATACAGGCGCCGAACGGGCCTTGCGCAGCCCGCTCAGGGTCGACATGAATCCACTGGTGGTCGCCGGTGGCTTCAGCGAACAGGTCGATGCGCTGCTGGCTGATGGTCAGCCAGTCGCTGCAGCCCAGGTCGGTGCCCTCGGCGGCCAGCAGGGCCTGGGCACTGTTGAAGACATGGCTCATGGTGGGGCTCCTCAGGCTTGCTGTGAACTGACCGACAACACTTCACCGACCATGTACGACGCATAGTCGCTGGCCAGGAACATCATCACGTTGGCCACTTCCCAGACCTCGGCGGCGCGGCCAAAGGCCTCGCGGCTGGCCAGGCTGGCCAGCAATGCTTCGCTGGAGGCCTTCTTGAGAAAGTCGTGCAGGGCAATCGACGGCGACACCGCGTTAATGCGCACGCCATGCTCGGCCGCTTCCAGGGCGCTGCAGCGGGTCAGCGCCATCACCCCGGCCTTGGCCGCGGCGTAATGCGCCTGCTCCTTCTGCGCCCGCCAGCCAAGCACCGATGCGTTGTTGACGATGGCACCGGCACCGCGCCGCTGCATGTGCGGCAGCATGGCCCGGATCATGCGGAAGGTGCCGGTAAGGGTCACATCGAGCACCCGCGACCATTCCTGGTCGGTCATCTCGACCACAGCCTTCTGGCCGCCGAGCCCAGCGTTGTTGATCAGCACATCAACGCCGCCCAGCAGGCCCTCGGCGCGGTCGACCAATGCCTGCACATCGGCTTCCACGGTAACGTCGCACAACTGGCCATGAATGGCCTGCAGCCCGGTTTCGGCCTTGAGGCGTTCCACCGCCTCCTCCAGGCGGCGTGGGTGCACATCGGAAATCATCAGCGCGCGGCAGCCTTCTTCGGCACTGCGTCGAGCTGCCGAGTAACCGATGCCGGCACCCGCGGCGGCGGTGATCAGCACGGACTTGCCGGCCAGCAACTGGTGGCCGGGTACATAAGGGGGAGCTTGCTTCATGTGCGGTTTCCTATAGTCGGTGGTCTGGTCTGACGCGGCCTAGCTGCCCCAGACCCGTTGTGCCGCCGGCGCCTGGGCAAGGATCTGCGCCACCACCGGGCCGATTTCCTCTACCTGCCAACGCTCACCCTTGTCCTCGGTGGTACCGGTGCGCCAGCCATCGGCCAGCGAGATCCGCCCGCCCTGGCTTTCGAACACCTGCCCGGTCACCTGGGCCGATTCGACACTGCCCAGCCACACCACCAGCGGCGCGACGTTTTCCGGCGCCCAGGCATCGAAACTGCCGTCTGCAGGGGCCTTGACCACGTCCGGCATCGCGCTTTCGGTCATCGCCGTGCGCGCGGCCGGTGCCAGGGCGTTGGCGGTGACGCCGTAACGTGCAAGCTCTGCCGCTTGCACCAGGGTCAGCGCGGCAATCCCGCCCTTGGCTGCGGCGTAGTTGGACTGGCCGATCGAGCCCTGCAGGCCGGCCCCGGAACTGGTGTTGATGATCCGCCCGGCAACCGGCGTGCCGGCCTTGGCCAAGTCGCGCCAACGGCGCCCAAGGATGTTCGCCAGGCAGTAATGGCCCTTGAGATGCACGCGCATCACCAGGTCCCAGTCGTCTTCGTCCAGGCTGATGAACATGCGGTCACGCAGCACCCCGGCGTTGTTGACCAGCACGTGCACTTCGCCGAACGCCGCGAGCGCGGCGTCTACGATGCGCTGGGCACTGGCCAGGCTGGTGATGTCGTCACTGTTGGCAATGGCCTGGCCACCACTGGCACGCACCTCGCTGGCCACCGCCTGCGCCGCCTCGGCCCGGATATCGTTGACCACCACCTGGGCGCCCTCGGCGCCGAATGCCAGTGCATAAGCGCGGCCCAATCCGCCGCCGGCACCGGTGATGATCACCGTGCGGCCTTCACATATCGCCATGTCTGAATCCTTATACCGGGAATGAGGAGCGCGCTTCACAGGCGCTCGATGATGGTTACGTTGGCCTGGCCACCGCCTTCGCACATGGTCTGCAAGCCATAGCGGCCGCCGCTGCATTCCAGTTCGTTGAGCAGCGTGGTGGCCAAGCGGGCACCGGTCGCGCCCAGCGGGTGGCCGAGGGCAATGGCGCCGCCGTTGACGTTGGTCTGCGCCGGGTCGTAGTCGAGCTCCTTGCTCCAGGCCATGACCACCGAGGCGAAGGCTTCGTTGATTTCCACCCGGTCGATATCGGCCATGCGCAGGCCGCTACGCTGCAAGGCCCTGCGGGTGGCGGCAATGGGTGCGGTGAGGTGCCAGATGGGGTCGTCGCCAAGCACCGTCAGGTGGTGGATGCGCGCCCTGGGCGTCAGGTCGTAGCGTTTGAGCGCTGCTTCCGAGACCACCAGCAAAGCGGCCGAAGCGTCACAGGTCTGGCTGGAAACCGCCGCTGTGATCGACGGGAACTGCGGGTCGACTGCTTGCAGTTCGGCCATTTTCGCCAAGCTGGTCTGTCGCGGGGTTTCGTCCTCAGCCATACCCTGGTAACCGACGATCTCGCGGGCAAAACGCCCGCTGGCAATGGCCGCCAACGCCCGACGATGGCTTTCCAGGGCGTACACCTCCATCTGCTCGCGGCTGATCTGCCAATGGTCGGCGATGCGTTGCGCGGCATAGAACTGGTTGACCGGCTGCGTGCCGAAGCGCGCGCGCCAGCCCTCGCTGCCGCTGAACGGGTCGGCGAAGCCGAGTGGCTGGCCGGCCAGCATCGCCGAGGAAATCGGAATACGGGTCATGGTCTGTACGCCGCCTACCGCGACCACATCCTGGGTGCCGCTCATCACCGCCTGGGCAGCAAAGTGCAGCGCCTGCTGCGACGACCCGCACTGGCGGTCGACCGTGGTACCCGGCACCGACAGCGGCAGCCCGGCTGCCAGCCAGCTGGTACGGGCGATGTCACCGGCCTGGGCGCCAATGGTGTCGACGCAGCCAAAGATCACGTCATCGTAATCCTCGGCGGGGATGGCGTTGCGTGCCACCAGGGCCTTGAGCACGTGCGCGCCCAGGTCGATGGCATGCACCTCGGCCAGCGCGCCCTTGCGCTTGCCGGTGGGGCTGCGCAGCGCATCGACGATATATGCCTCTGCCATGTTCTACTCCTCGAAGGTATGCCCCGGCCCAAGCCGGGCGCCGTCGGCGAACAGGTAGGCGCCGACACGGGATTTGTGAAAACCGCGGTCACCCCAGGACGCATCCAGCGCCCAGGCCCGCTTCATGAACATCTGCAGGTCGACTTCCCAGGTGTACCCCATCGCGCCATGCACCTGGATGCCGTGGCGCGCCGCCAGCCAACTGGCCTCGCAGCAGGCCAGGCGGGCCTGCGAGACCCATACCGAGGCGTTTGCCGCGCCGCGCGCCAGGCCATGGGCGGCGCGGTACAGCACCGGCTTGGCCTGCTCGATCTGCCGCGCCACGTCGGCCAGGTGATGCTTGACCGCCTGGAAACTGCCGATCTGCCGGCCGAACTGCTTGCGCTGGGCCACGTAGTCCACCGACAAGTCGAGCATGCGCTGGGCCAGGCCGAGCAACTGCCCAGCCACCGACAACGCACCACGGTCGAGCATCAGTGCCTGCAAGCGACGGCCTTGCTCGCCAGCGGCCAGCAAGGTCTGCGCTGACGGGTTCCAGCTCACCTGGCCAAGGCGCCGCGAGGCGTCGATGCTCGGGTTGGCCTGCACATCTACCGCCGCCCGCGGCACCAGGTGCACGTCATCGCCCGCCGGCAGGATCAGCACCTCGGCCAGCTGGGCATCGCTGACCAGCGGGTTGATGGCATGGCTGATCGCCAGGCGCACACTGCCCTCGGCGATGCGCGGCAGCAGTTCGGCGCGCGCCGGGTGGCCAGGGTCGAGGCCGGCCAGCAGCCCGGCGGCCACATAGGCGGTGTCGGCCAGTGAGTCAGGGATGCCGTAGTAGCCCAGTTCCTGGGTCATCAATGCCCAAGCCACATCGTCCATGCCCAGGCCGCCCTCGGCCTCGGGCACCGACAGCGCCGTCAGGCCCTGGGCGGCAATGCGGTTGCGCAGGTCGGGCGAGCGTCCGGCGTCGGTTTCCCAGATTTCCCGGAGCATTTCCGGGGCGGCTTCGGTCATCAGGAAACGGCTGATGGCTTCGCGAAACGACAGCTGGTCATCGGTAAAGGTGAAGTCCATGGCCTGGTCCTTACTTGGGCAGGCCGAGCATGCGCTCGGCGATGATGTTGCGCTGGATCTCGTTGGTGCCGGCATAGATCGGCCCGGCCTGGGCAAACAGGAAGCCTTCCAGCCAGTTCGCCGCCTCTACCGCCGCCGGTGCGTTGGCCAACAGTTCGCCACGCGCCCCCAGCAGGCGCATGGCGGTTTCGTGCATCTTCAGGTCGAGCTCGGACCAGATGATCTTGTTGATGCTCGACTCGGCGCCGATCTGTTCACCACGGGACAGCCGCCCGACCGTGTGATAGGCCGACAATGCATAGGCCTCGGCGCCCATCCAGCAGTCGCTGACCGCCTCGCCCAGCCCTGGGTCGCGCGCGGCGCTTTCCGGGCTGGCCTTGAACAGCTCGACCAGCTTGCGAGCGGTGTACTGGAAGCGCGCGGGCGAGCGCAGCAGCAACCCGCGCTCGAAACCGGCGGTGGCCATGGCCACGTGCCAGCCCTGCCCCTCCGCACCAATGCGGTTGGCTACCGGCACCCGCACATCGTCGAAGAACACCTCGGCAAAAGCGTCCTTGCCGTTGAGTGCCTTGATCGGGCGAATGCTCACCCCCGGTGCATCGAGCGGCACCATCAGGAACGACAAGCCATGGTGGCGGCTGGAGCCTGGCTCGCTGCGGAACAGGCCGAACAGCCAGTCGGCGAAGATCGCCCGGGTCGACCAGGTTTTCTGGCCATTGAGCACATAGTGGTCGCCGTCGAGCAGCGCCTTGCTGGTGATCGCCGCCATGTCGGAGCCGGCGTTGGGCTCCGACCAGCCCTGCGCCCACATGTCCACGCTGGCCGCCATGCGCGGCAGGAAGCGGCGCTTCTGCTCGGCGGTGCCGAACTCCATCAGGGTCGGGCCAAGCAACAACTGGCCGTTCTGGTTGACGCGCATCGGCGCCCCGGCGCCGTAGTACTCTTCCTCGAAGATCAGCCATTCGATCAGGTCGCAGCCGCGCCCACCCAGTTCGGCAGGCCACATCACCATCGACCAGCGGCTTTCGAACAGCTTGGCCTCCCAGGCTCGGTGCTGCTCGAAGCCTTCGCGGGTGTCGTAGCTGGCCAGCGGTTGGCGTGGCAGGTTATGCGCGAGCCAGGCCCGCACCTCGGCGCGAAACGCCTGCTGTTTGGGGGTAAAGGTCAGTTGCATGGCGTTCCCTCAGAACTTGGCGTCGCGTTTTTCGACGAACGCCCGGCGGGTTTCCGCCGAGTCGGGGCTGGTGTAGGCCTGCAAGGTGAAGCCCTGCTCCCAGCGATACTTGTCTTCCAGGTTGCCGTCCTCGATGCCGTTCAAGGCCTCCTTGGCGATGCGGATCATCCCCGGGCTCTTGGCGGCGATGCGCGCGGCGATCTCCAGTGCCGTTTCACGCAGCTGCGCCTTGGGCACCACGCGCTCGATAAAGCCGTAAGCCTGGGCCTGCTGGGCGCCAATGCTGTCGCCGGTGAAAAACAGGTAGCGCACCTTCTGCACCGGGAACAGCCGCTGCAGGTGCGCGCCGCCGCCCATGGCGCCGCGGTCCACTTCCGGCAGGGCAAAGCGCGCGCAGTCGGCAGCCACGACAATGTCGGCGGCGCCGGTGATGCCGATGCCGCCGCCCAGCACAAAGCCATGCACGGCGACGATCACCGGCACCGGGTTGCGGTGCACCGCCTTGAAGGTTTCATAGTTGCCGGCGTTGACCTCGACGATGCGCTCGGGGTGGGCGTCCAGTTCCTTGATGTCGACGCCGGCACAGAAGCCGCGCCCTTCGGCGCGAATAACGATAACCCGCACCTCGGGGTTGGCCCCGAGGGTGTTGATTTGCGCAGCCAGGGCGCGCCATTGCTGGCTGTCGAGGGCGTTGACCGGGGGTTTGTCGATCACCAGTTCGGCAATGCCCTGGTCGATCTGGGTGGTGAAGGCCTGGTTCATGAGCGTTCTCCGCTAAGGGCAAGACTGTCGTTGGGTGTTGCCGCAGGCTCGGCCGGGCAGCGCGCGAGTAAGGCGTCGAGGCACTGGTTGGCTTCGGCCACGATGCCTTCGATGACCTCACGGCAGCTGAGCAACTCGCTGATCGCCGCCGCCACCTGGCCACTGGGCAGGATGCCGGCGTCCGGCTGGCCATCGACCATCGAGCGCTGCAACAGCACCGGCTGGTTGGCCGCCATGACCACTTGCGACAAGGCCGCCGGGTCTTCGCGCAGGGCTCGCACGAACACCGCCCCCATGTGCGCCAGGCTCATGCCGGTGTGCTGCTTCCATTGCCAGGCGCTGGCCAGGGCGATGCGCAAACGGCCGAACGGCCCGGCCTGTTCGAGGCGATTGATGAAGCGGTTCTCGATCATGCGGTGGCGCATGCCGTCCACCGCCGTGGTCACCCGCACCTGTTGCGGGTCGTCGACCTTGAGGTAGCGCGCCAGGGTGGTGGCCGGGGTTGGCGATTCGCGGGTCATCAGGAACCGCGTGCCCATGGCGATGCCGCTGGCACCGGCCGCCAGCACCGAGGCCAGGCCGCGCCCGGTGGAGTGGCCACCGGCGGCGATCACCGGTACGCGCACTGCCGCCAACACCTGCGGCAACAGGATCGAGCCTGGCACGCCGCCGGTATGGCCACCGCCTTCGCCCGCCTGCAAGGTAATCAGGTCGGCGCCCAGTTCCTGGGCCTTGAGTGCATGCTTGAGGGCGCCGACGGTAGGAATGCACAACACCCCGGCGGCCTTGAAGCGGGCGATGGTTTGCGCATCCGGCCCGCGTCCGTAACTGACCGCACGCAGGCGATAACGGATGGCCAGGTCGACGCACTGCGCCGCGTTGTCCTGGAACATGTGGAAGTTGAGGCCGAAGTTGCTGCCGCCGGTGGCCTCGATCACCTTGCGGATCTCGCCCTCCAGCGCATCGGCAGCAATCGTCGCCCCGGCCAGGAAGCCGAACCCACCCGCCTGGGTGGTGGCGGTCACCAGGTTGGCATCGGACACCCAGCCCATGGCCGTTTGCACCACCGGGTAGCGGCAGCCCAGCGCCTCGGTCAGCGGCGTGTTCATCCAGCGGCTCACCGGTCGCCCCCTTCGCCCTGCAGCGCCTGCTTGTTGGCCTGGGCCATGCCCTTGGCGTCGAAGCCGCCAAGCTTGTCGCCCGACAGCAGCTCGTTATGGGCATGGGCGAAGTGGTGCCAGGCGAATGCCGCATCCATGGCCGTGCGCTTGCCCTGCAAGTCCTCGACGTGGTTGATCGCCTGCTTGGTCAGGGCCAGGCCCATGCGCGGCTGGCGGGCGATGCTGGCCGCCAGTGCATAGGTCACCGCCTGCAATTGCTCGCGCGGCACCACGCGGTTGACCATGCCCATCTGGTAGGCGCGCTCGGCACTCATGCGCTCGCCACAGAACAGGAATTCCTTGGCGATGCGTGGGTTCAGCTCGTACGGGTGGGCAAAGTATTCCACCCCCGGGATGCCCATGCGCACCACCGGGTCCTGGAAGAACGCATCGTCGCTGGCGACGATCAGGTCGCATACCCACGCCAGCATCAGCCCACCGGCCACGCAGGCGCCATGGACCATGGCGATGGTCGGCTTGGGCAGTTCGCGCCAGCGTCGGCACATGCCCAGGTACACCTCCTGCTCGCGGGCGTACAGTTGCTCGCCACCGGGTTTGTTGGTGTGGTCCCACCACAGGTGCGCGCGGTCGAAGGGCTTGTTGATGTCACGCCCCGGGGTGCCGATATCGTGGCCGGCGGAAAAATGCCGGCCCTCGCCACACAGCACGATGACCTTGACGCTGTCGTCGTCTACCGCCTGGCGCAAGGCTGCGTCCAGGGCGTAGGTCATCTGCGAGTTCTGCGCGTTGTTGAACGCCGGGCGGTTGAGGGTCAGCGTAGCGATCCCCTCGGCCACGGCATAAAGCACCGGGTTTTGCGTTTCGTACACGGCCGCGTCTTCGCGGCTGACGAATTGGTTGTCGCTGCTGTGCATGCGGGTGTCCTCAGGCGGCGCGGATGCCAGGCGGGTTGCCCTTGATCGCGCTGGCGCGCAAGCCATGGGGGTCGAGGCGCTGGATCAGCGCCAACTGCTCGGCGCTGGGGTGCGCGGTCTCGCGCAGTTGCGCCGACTTGAGCAACGGGAAGCCGGTCTTGTCCTGCACCTCGTCAAAGCTCACGCCCGGGTGCAGGGTGCGCACCTGCACGGCGCGGTCAGGCCCGTCGAAATCCAGGGTGCACAGGTCGGTGATGACCTGGCGGATGTCCATCAGGTCGCGGCGCGCGCCTTGCGGCCAGCGCTCGGCCTTGAAGCCGACGCCCGAGACCATGTCCACTTCGCCGCTGACGAACACCCGGGTGTTGTGGTTGGGCACGAAGAACGAGTTGATGTGGTTGATGCTGTTGCCGGGCAGGCCGCGCACGCCGAGCATGGCGGTGCGCGGCTTGCGGTAGTCGCCGACGCAGGACAGGTTGGTCTGGCCCCAGCGGTCGACCTGGGTCGGCCCGATCATGGCGTGGCGGCGGCCACCCCAGACGCACTCGAACACCCGCTCGAACGACAGGTAGCCGCTGTAGCGAGGCGTTTGCTCGCCGCGTGGGCCCAGCGGGATCGGCTGCTCGACCAGGAACGCTTCGCTGTCGGTCATCAGCAGTTCGGGGCTATGGGTGAGTTTGGCCAGGCTCGCACCCAGGCGCGGGATCACGCCCAGGCCCGAGGCGATGACCTCGCCATTGCCACGCCAGGCTTCGGCGGCGGCGACGATCAGCAGTTCGGCAAGGGTGAATTCTTGGGTGGCAGTCATACTTGGGCTCCTCGGAACACGGGTCAGAACACGGGTAAGGGCAAGGCGCCCATGCGCGCGGCACCGCCGTTGTGCGCTTGATAGGCTTGCTCGCCACCGGCCACGCAGGCCTCGACGTAGCGCTGCCAACCGCCCTCTTCCTGGGCGCTGGCGACATAGCCCTTGAGGTGTTCCAGGTCCCAGCCGTAGTCCGACGGGCACGACGTCGGGTGGGCACCGAGCGGGGCATGCACCACGCCTGTCACCAGGTAACGCTCGAAGGTGTTGTAGCGGGCCTGCTCGGCATCCAGTTGCAGGCGCTGTTCAAGGCGCTCGCAAGAAACGAAGCACTGCTTGGCCGCGCGGGCGAACAGATGGTCGAAATACGGGTCGGGGCCGGTGACCAGGCAGTTGCCCAGGCGGTCGGCGACATTCACGTGCAGGAACGCCACGTCCAGCTCCAGCGCCGGCATGGCCAGCAACACCTCACCGTCGTCGTAGGGCGAGCGCACGGTCTTCAGCGCCGGGTTGAGGCGTGTCACGTCGGTGGCCAGGCCGCAACGGGTGGGCAGGAACGGCAGGCGCATGCCCGCAGCCCGCAGCCCCCACTGGAACATGCCTTCGTCGAGCTCCATCAGCTCCAGCTCGCCGGCCTCGCGGGCCTTGCGGTAATACGGTTCGAGCGGGATGGCGTCGAGGGTGACGAAGCCGAACACCAGCTTGCGCACTTTGCCAGCGGCGCACAGCATGCCCACTTCCGGGCCGCCGTAGGCGACCACGGTCAAGTCCTTGACCGGCGAGCGGAGGATTTCCCGGACGATGGCCATCGGCTTGCGCCGTGGCCCCCAGCCGCCGAAGCCGATGGTCATGCCGTCGCGCAGCTGGGCGACGGCATCGGCACTGGTCATTTGCTTGTTCATGCTCAACTGCTCCTTACTGGCGGCCGACCGAGAAGTCGTGGCCCCAGATACTCACGCGGGTGAACTCGAAGGCCGAGTGTTCGGCCCAGTCGACCTGCAACCCGCCATAGCCGTACTCCAGGTCGAAGCCGGACGGTGTCTTCATGTAGAAACTGGTCATGCCATCGTTCAGGTGCTGGCCGAGGGTGGCCGACAGCTGCCCGCCGTGGGCCTGCATGCGGTCATGGGCACGGCCAACCTCGGTCATCGAGTCCACCTCGACCATCACGTGCACGCAGCCGGACGGCACCGGGTACTCGGCCAGTGCCAGGCTGTGGTGGCGGGCATTGGCGCAGTGCAGGAAATGGATACGCACCGGCGGCGCCGAAGGGTCGGGGCGGAAATTGAAGATGTCCGACAGGCCGAAGCCGAGCACGTCCTTGGCGAACGCCAGGGTGGCGTCAAAGTTCGGTGCGGGCAGCACAGTGTGGCCAAGGCCCATGTCGCCAGTGACGAAACGCGGCACCCCCTGCGGTGACACGAACGGCTGGCAGTCGGAGCGGTGGCCCCAGCTCAGCTCATGCGCGTTGCCGGACGGGTCGCTCAGTGTCACCAGCGCCTGCACGCCACGCTGCTCGATGGCCTCGGCGCTGCCGGCCTGCCAGGCCACGCCGCAGCGGTCCAGGTGTTGCAGGGCCTGGTTGAAGGCCTGCTCGTTGGCCAGCTCCCAACCACTGGCCAGGTAGCGCGGCGAGTCGCCCTCGACCACCAGCATGCGGTAGGGCCGCTCGTCCATCTTCACGTACAGGCCGCCGCCGGGTGCCGCCTGTACCTGCATGCCGAGCACATCCTCGGCGTAGCGTTGCCACTGGCCGAGGTTCTCGATCTGCGAGACGAAATAGCTCAAACCACGTATGTCGATCATGCCCATGTTCCTCCTGGCTCAAGGGGTTGCCTTGGGGAACATTGTGCAAAGCGCCACGCCTGCGCTCATCGTCCGTTGAGACTAAGCGCAAGGCGTGGCGCAGCGGGCTGCGCGCCTAGTCCGTTTCAGTGATTCGCGGTTACTGGCCCGGCCCTAGATTCGGCTTGTTGTTTTCTGAATCCTGGGGCTGCGCTGCCGCCCCACCAGCCTAGAGATGCCCACTATGGAGTTCGCTTTCACCGAGGAACAGTTGATGATTCGCGACAGTGCCGAGCGTTTTCTCGCCCAGGCCAGCGACTCGCACGCAGTACGCGCGGGCATGAGCCGTGACGGCGGCTACGACCCCGAGCTGTGCCGGCAGATCGGCCAGGCGCTGTACTGGCCCGCACTGATGGTGCCCGAAGCCTACGGCGGCATGGGCCTTGGCTTCGTCGAGCTGGCCGTGTTGCTGGAGCAATGCGGGCGCTTTCTGCTTGGCTCGCCGCTGTTCGCCACCAGTTGCCTGGCCACCCCGGCCCTGCTGCTGGCCGACAACCCGGCACTGCAAGCCGACTGGTTGCCGGCCATTGCCGCCGGCCAACTGCACGCTACCCTGGCCTGCCCGCTGCAGGCCGGGCAACTGCAGGTCGAGCTACGGCCTGACGGCGATGGCTACCGCCTCGATGGCTGCCACGCCCAGGTCATCGACGGTGCCCAGGCTGACCTGCTGCTGATCGCTGCACGCCGCCCGGGTAGCGTCGGCGATCAGGGCATCAACCTGTTTGCCGTGCCGGCCAATACACCAGGCGTAGTACGTACTACATTGCCCACCCTTGACCAAACCCGGCGCCTGGCGCGTATCGAGTTGCACCAGGTCGAGGTCACCGAAGCACAGCGCCTGTGCGCCATCGACCAGGCCTGGCCACTGCTGCAGGCCACCCAGCGCATCGCGGCCATTGGCCTGGCCGCCGAACAACTCGGTGGCGCCCAGCAGGCACTGGACCTGACCCTGGCCTACACAGCCGAACGCCACCAGTTCGGCCGCCCGGTAGCCAGCTTCCAGGCCATCAAGCACCGCTGCGCCGACATGATGCTGCACGTCGAATGCGCCCGCTCGGCCGTGTGGTACGCCGCCTGCGTAGCCCGCGAGTACCTGGCCGAAGACGGCGACCCGGCCGTGCGCGGCGAGTTGCTGGCTGCGGCGGCCACGGCCAAGGCCCATGCCAGCGAAGCGTTCTTCCACTGCGCGGCCGAGTCGATCCAGCTGCACGGCGGGGTCGGTTTCACCTGGGAATACGACCCACATCTCTACTTCAAGCGCGCCAGGGCCAGCGAACAGTTGCTCGGCAACCCCGCGTGGCACCGTGAATGCCTGGCCGCCGAACTATTGGGAGAACAACCATGAAAATCGGCTTCAGTACGGCGGACGAAGCCTTCCGCCAAGAGGTCGCCAGCTGGCTGGCGATGCACCTGCAAGGCGCATTCGCGCCGCTGCGCTTTCGCGGCGGCCCAGGCGACGAGCACAGCTTCCCCGCCGAACGCAAAGCCTGGGAGCGCGAGCTGGCAGCCGGTGGTTGGGTGGGTGTGGGCTGGAAGCCGGAAGACGGCGGCCGCGGCCTAAGCATCAGCCAGCAAGTGATCTTCCACGAGGAATACGCACGGGCCGGTGGCCCTGGGCGCATGGGCCATATCGGCGAGGGGCTGGTCGGCCCTACCCTTGCCGCTTTTGGTACGCCCGAGCAACGCCAGCGCCTGCTGCCGGGCATCCTCAAGGGCGAGGCGTTCTGGTGCCAGGGCTACTCCGAACCCGGCGCCGGCTCGGACCTGGCCAACGTGCAAACCCGCGCCCGCCTCGACGCCAACGGCGAGCGCTGGCTGATAAGCGGGCAAAAGGTCTGGACCTCGTTGGCCCACGAGGCCGACTGGTGCTTCGTGCTGGCCCGCACCGAGCCTGGCAGCGTCGGCCACCAGGGTTTGTCGTTCCTGCTGGTGCCGATGGCCCAGGCGAACATCCGCGTGCAACCGATCCAGCAACTGACCGGCACCAGCGAGTTCAACGAGGTGTTCTTCGACCAGGCCGAGACCTCGCGCGACAACCTGGTGGGCCAGCCCGGTGAAGGCTGGAAGATCGCCATGGCCCTGCTGGGCTTCGAGCGCGGCGTGTCAACGCTGGGCCAGCAGATGCAGTTTCACAACGAACTGGAGGAAGTACTGCGCATTGCCCGCGCCAACGGCGCCGCCCGCGACCCGCTGCTGCGCCAGCGCCTGGCCCAGGCCTGGTCGGGGCTCAAGGTACTGCGCTACAACTCTCTGCGCATGCTGTCCGGGCCGCAGGATGGCAGCCTCGCGCGTGAAGCGATGATCTACAAGCTGGCCTGGTCGAACTGGCATGTCGAACTGGGAAAGCTGGCCATGGATGTGCTGGGGGATGCCGCCGAGGTGCTGGAGAGCGCACCGTATGGGTTGAGCCGGTTGCAGTCGCTGTTCCTGTTTACCCGGGCCGACACGATCTATGGCGGCAGTAACGAGATCCAGCGCAATGTGATTGCCGAACGGGCGCTGGGCATGCCGCGGGAGGTGAAGGGGCGATGAGCCCCTTTTTGAATCATGGGATCAACTATCTTGCCCAATGTCTGATTACTGGCGCGATCCTTGTGGGAGCGGGTTCACCCGCGAAGCAGGCAACACGGTGTATGGCACCGGCGTAGCCGGTGTTCGCGGGTGAACCCGCTCCCACAAGGATCGCGCCAGCCCTTGGAAATTGCGCAAGGCAGGGGCACCTGCCTTGGCAGCAGTAGTTAGCGAACGCGAATCTTCGGGTCCCCTGCCCCACGCCGCATCGCTTGCAGAAAACCCTCCAACGGTGCCGGCTCGGCAATCTGCGGCAGCGCGTCCTTGTCTGGCCGTTGCGTCCAGAACGCATCCCACGACGGGAACAGCTCGTGGAAACTCCCGGCATAAGGCTCACGCCCTGGCCAGCGCATCTTCAGGCCACCGATCGGTGGCTTGTTCAGGTCGGTGGCGTACCAGTAGCACGGCAGGCGTCGGCGGAAACACCAGCGCCCGTCGATACGCTCGTAGTCATCCCAGTACAGCATCTGCATGATCACCCACTCCGGCCCGGTTTCATGCTCGTTCTTCGAGTACACCACGCCCGTGGCATGGTCGGCATCGCTGAACTCGATGATGTGCTGGCCCAGGTGGTGCGAGGTGCCATGGAACTGCTTGCGCATGGTCTCGTCCAGCCAGGCCTTGAGGTGGGCGCGGCCATACTTGTCGCGGCCGACCCGCACGTCTGCGGCGAAGCAGTTGGCCATGGCGTCCATGTCGCGCATGTCCAGGGCCAGCGCGTACTTGCCGGCCAGTTGGCGAATCGCGTCCAACGACTCCAGGCGGTCGATGCGCTGCAGCAGCGAGCTGCTCTCCATGGCCGTCATTCCAGCACCGTGTACAGGTCCGAACCGCGCCCGCCGTCCACGGCCAGGCTCGCCCCGGTCACGTACGAAGCCTCGTCGCTGGCCAGGAACAGGATGGCGTTGGCCAGCTCCTGCGGCAGGCCGACCCGGCGCATGGGGATGACCTTCTCGGTATTGGCCCGGGCCTTGGCGTCGCTGAGCATGCCCGCCGTCGCTGGCGTGTCGACCACACCGGGAATGATCACGTTGCAACGGATATTGTCCGCCGCGCCTTCGCTGGCCGCTGCGCGGCTGAAATTGATCACCGCAGCCTTGGCGGCGGAGTAGCCGGCCATCCAGGCGGTACCGAACAACCCGCAGATGGAAGCGATGTTGACGATCGAGCCGCCCTTGCCCTTCATCAGTTGCATCGCCGTACGTGTACCCCAGAAGGTGCCGTCCACGGTGGTGGCGAAGTTGGCGTGCCAGTCGGCAGTGGTCATGCTGTCGATGCCACCCCATGTATAGGCCATGGCGTTGTTGACCAGGATGTCCAGGCCACCATGGCGCTGGGCAGTGGCTTGCAGTGCCGCGACATAGGCCTGCTCGTCACTGACGTCGGCCACCGCCACCTCCGCGCAGCCACCGCGTGCCAGGATCTGCTCTTGTACACCTTCGAGCGGCTCGCGGCGCCGCCCACACAGCACCACCAGGGCGCCCTCTTCGGCGAAGCGCAATGCGGTCGCCTCGCCGATGCCCGAGCCGGCCCCGGTGACGAAGGCAATCTTGCCTTGCAGACGTTTGCTCATCGGTCGATCTCCTGTCAGATAAAGGCCATGCCGCCGTTGACGGCGATGTTCTGCCCGGTAATGAAGCTGGCGTCATCACTGGCCAGGAACACCGCCACCCGGGCGATCTCGTCGGTTTCGCACATGCGCCCCAGTGGCACGTTCTTCAGCAGCGCCTGCATGTGCTCATCGGGGATGCCGGCCATCATCGGCGTGTTGGTCGGGCCCGGCACCAGGGTATTGACGCGGATGCCCTGCGCCGCCAGCTCACGGGCGATCGAGCGGGTCAGGCCCATGACCGCGGCCTTCGAGGCGCAGTAGTGGCTTGGCCCCTCACCGGTCAGCGCAGCGGTGCTCGACAGGTTGATCAGTACCCCCTGGCGCTTGCCCTTGAGCATCAAGCGGGCGCCTTCGCGGCAGCACAGGAAGGTGCCGCCCAGGTTGACCCCGATAACCCGTGCCCAACTGTCGTCCGGTGTGTCGAGGAAGGCATCCAGTGCGCCGACGCCTGCGTTGTTAACGACGATGTCCAGGCCGCCGAAATGCGCCTCGACCTGGCCCATGGCATCGGCCACCGACGCGGCATCGGCCACGTTGCAGCCCAGCGCCAATACCGCGTCGCCGAGGTCGGCCAGGCGGGTGGCAAGCGTGGCCTGGTTGAGGTCTACAGCTACCACCTTCGCCCCTTCGGCGACGAAGCGGCGCACGATGGCCTGGCCCATGCCCTGCCCGGCGCCGGTGACGAAGGCCACTTTGTTCTGCAGTTTCATAGCGTTCTCCTTGGTTGAAGCCCGTTGGTCTTCCACCATCATTGGCCGCCGGCCCGTGCCGAACATCGTCCGATAGGACTAGCGCTACGCGCGCGTCGTGGTCCGGATGGACGATGCCGGCCAAGTCCAGGCGGCACAGGATCGGGGGACGCATTCCGGGCCGGCCTGGCCTTCCCCTTCAGGCGGCAAGATGGCCTGCCCGGCGTGCCCTCACCCCATCGAGAACTGGAGAACCGGCATGAACCAACCCGTCGATTTGCCCTTGCCCACTGGCCACTACGCCACCTTGGCCAATGGCCTGCGCCTGCACTACCTGGACGAAGGCCAAGGCCCGGTGGTGCTCTGGCTGCACGGCAGCGGCCCGGGCGCCAGCGGTTTCAGCAACTTCAAGGGCAACTACCCAGAGCTGGTCGCGGCCGGCTACCGCAACATCCTCCTCGACCTGCCCGGGTTCGGCCGTTCGGACAAGCCCGACGACGTACGCTACGAACTGGATTTCTTTGTCGATTGCGTGGCGGCATTGCTCGAGCAACTCGGCATCAGCCGCTGCACTCTGCTCGGCAACTCGCTGGGCGGCGCCATTGCCCTGGGCCTGGCGCTGCGCCTGCCGCAATTGGCGGAACGCTTGATCCTGCTGGCACCGGGGGGCGTGGAGGAACGGGAAACCTACTTCCAGATGCCCGGCATCCTGCGCATGGTCGGGCTGTTCAATGCCGGCCCCATCGGCCTTGAGGAAATGCGCAGCATGATGCGCCTGCAGCTGTTCGATGACTCGATCCTGCCCGAAGAGCTGCTGCTGGAGCGGGTGGCGGTGGCGGTGACGCAACCGAAGAACCTGTTCAGCACCATGCTGGTGCCGAACATGCGCTCGCGCCTGGCTGAGATCGAATGCCCGATCCTCGGGTTCTGGGGCAGCAACGACAACTTCAACCCGGTCAGTGGCGCCCAGCACATCATCGATGGCGCACACCAGGCACGCTTTATCGTGCTCAACCGTTGCGGGCACTGGGTGCAGGTGGAACATCGCGAGCTGTTCAACCGTAGCTGCCTGGAGTTCCTGCAGCACGGGTGATGGACCAGGTCCTGAACCCATACCTAATCTGGGAGCAACTGTCTTGCATTAATCTAGTGGCCTTGCGCTGGCCATGTGGGAGCGGCCTTGCGTCGCGAAAGGGCCGCAAAGCGGCCCCAGCGTTTCAGCACAGTGGCACAAATTGCTG
>NZ_JBDJLK010000076.1:0-26897 GCF_039673335.1 Pseudomonas sp. TWI929 | reverse complement strand
CTCCTACAGGGGGCGCGTTACCCTCGTAGGAGCGGCTTTAGCCGCGAAGAGGCCAGCACAGGCAACCAACCACTAAAGCTTCAACTCCCCTGGCGTCGCCCCAAACAGCTGCTTGAACGCTGCAATGTAAGCCGACGTGGAGTCATACCCACACCCCAACGCCGCCTCGGTCACATTCTCCCCAGCCTCCAGCAACGCCAGCGACGACAACAGCCGCATACGCTGGCGCCAGTTGCGAAAACTCAACCCCGTCTCACGCTGGAACAACCGCATCAGCGTCTTCTCCGAGCACCCCAGCTCTCGCGCCCATTGCTGCAAGGTCTGCGGCTGGTCTGGTGCAGCGATCAGCCCATTGCACAGCGCCAGCAACCCCGGGTGCCGTGGTAACGGCAGCGAAAACCCGACTTCAGGCAAGGCGCGCAACTGGTCGAGCAGTACCGCCACCAGGCGCGCCTCGGCGCTGTCACCTTCGGGATAGTCCGCCGGGAACAGGCAAAACTGCTTGATCAGCTCACGTGCCAGCGGGGTCACTTCCAGCACCCGGCATTGCTCCGGCGCCCATGGGCAGGCATCGCGACGCACGTACAAGCTACGCATCTCTGCCTGCATCGAAGTGACCACTTCGTGTTCGGCATCGGCAGGGATCCACACCCCCCACTGCGGCGGGGCGAAGTAACTGCCTTCGTGGGTGTACACACCGAGCACGCCGCTGATGGCGTAGGAGAACTGCACCCAGTCGTGTTGGTGGCGGGTGGTCCAGGAGCCTGCACCGAGGCTTTCGGCACGGGCGTAAAGGGGCCTGGGCAGGTGGTCCAGCGCCGGAATGGCACGGGGGTGTCCGATGATCGGCATGGCGGTTTCTTGTAGTTCTGACCAGACAAGCCTAACAGCTGGGGTATGGCCATGACATCTGTGTGACTTTCTTCGCGGGTTTACCCGCGAAGAAAGTAACGCGGCACCCCGGAAAATCACCGCTCGACGATAACCGTCACGCCCTGCCCACCCGCCGCACAGATCGAAATCAGCCCCCGCCCCTTCCCCGCTGTCGCCAGCAGCTTCGCCAGGTTGGCCAGAATCCGCCCCCCGGTCGCCGCAAACGGGTGCCCGGCGGCCAGTGAACTGCCCTTGACGTTGAGCTTGCTGCGGTCGATTGCCCCAAGCGGCGCATCCAGCCCCAACCGCTGCCGGCAATAATCAGCATCCTCCCAGGCCTTGAGCGTGCACAGCACCTGGGCAGCAAAGGCTTCGTGGATCTCGTAGTAGTCAAAGTCCTGCAATGTCAGGCCATTGCGCGCCAACAGCCGCGGCACCGCATACACCGGCGCCATCAACAGCCCTTCGCGGCCAGTGACGAAATCCACCGCAGCGGTTTCACCGTCGACCAGGTAAGCCAGCACCCGCAGCCCCTGCTGCGCAGCCCATTCCTCTGTGCCCAGCAACACCAGCGAAGCACCATCGGTCAGCGGCGTGGAGTTGCCCGCCGTCAGCGTGCCCTGGCCGCTGCGGTCGAACGCCGGTTTGAGCTTGGCCAGCTGCTCCAGGGTCAGGTCGGGGCGCAGGTTGTTGTCCCGTGTC
Organism: Pseudomonas sp. TWI929; assembly: GCF_039673335.1. NCBI lineage: Bacteria > Pseudomonadati > Pseudomonadota > Gammaproteobacteria > Pseudomonadales > Pseudomonadaceae > Pseudomonas > Pseudomonas sp. TWI929. The sequence goes on along the minus strand of NZ_JBDJLK010000076.1, from coordinate 25,322 downwards.
AACGACAAGAACGGCGTAAGCAGGTCATCCTGCCAACCTTCGGCATACGCCGCAGTCAGCTTCCGATGGCTGAGCAGTGCCAGTTCGTCTTGCTCAGTGCGGCCAATGCACCAGGCCTGGGCCATGCGTTCGCAATGTTCGCCCATCGACAACCCCGTACGCGGTTCGCCATTGCGCGGTAGCTCGGGTTTCAGGTGGTGCGGGCGCAGCTTGAGGAATGGCTTGAGGCGCTGGCCAAGGCTCTTGCCGCGGTTGGCCTGCAACAAGATTTGACGCAGGCCTTCGTTGACGGCAATCGGCGCATCGGAGGTGGTGTCCACACCACCAGCGATGCCGCACTCGATCTGCCCCAGGGCAATCTTGTTGGCCACCAGCAGCGCTGCCTCCAGCCCGGTGCCACAAGCTTGCTGGATGTCATAGGCCGGGGTCTGTGGCGACAGGCGCGAACCCAGCACACATTCACGGGTCAGGTTCATGTCACGCGAGTGCTTGAGCACCGTGCCGGCCACCACCTCACCCAAGCGCAGCCCATGCAGGCGATAGCGTTCGATCAGCCCTTCTAGGGCGACGGTAAGCATCGCCTGGTTGCTGGCCGTGGCGTAGGCGCCATTGGAGCGGGCGAAGGGGATTCGGTTGCCACCCAGGATCGCGACCCGGCGAGGTGAACGCATGCGATTGTTCCTCCTGAAACAATTTGATCCGTACAGCCTAGGTGTTTTTACCGCATTCGAACGACCTTGCCACAAAGTTGGTCCACACTTTCAAGCTTGCCTCCCGGGAGACCCACTCATGAGCGATCGCTACCTCGGTTTTGCCAACTCCAACCTCGGCCGCCGCCTCGTGGATGCCCTTGGCCTGCCACGCCCGGCGCCGCTGGAGCGCTGGCAGGCCGGCCGCCTGCGCCCGGTTGAAGGGGCGCTGGTACTGGGCGGTGGGCCGCTGGCGAGCAAAGTCGAAGCCATCGCCCCGCGCCTGACTGACACACTGTACAGCTTCAATACCAGCAACCTGCAGGCCGAGGCCTGGGTGGCCGGCCTGGGGCCGAAAATCAAAGCCGTGGTATTCGATGCCAGTTACCTCTGCGACAGCGATGCGTTGAAGCAGTTGCGCGAATTTTTCCAGCCACTGCTGCGCAGCCTGGCCCCGTGCGCCCATGTAGTGATACTGGGCCGTGCGCCGGAAAGCCTCGACAACCCGTTGGCCAGCGTTGCCCAGCGCGCCCTGGAAGGCTTCAGCCGCTCGCTGGCCAAGGAGCTGCGCAATGGCGCGACCGCCCAGCTGCTGTATATCGCCCCCGGCGCGGAAGACCAGCTGGAAGGCGCCCTGCGCTTTTTCTTGTCGCCCAAGAGCGCATTCATCTCCGGCCAGGTACTGCGCCTGGAGGCCTGCGCCAGCCAGGTAGAAGACTGGACCCGCCCACTGGCTGGGCGCCGCGCCCTGGTCACCGGTGCTGCACGCGGTATCGGTGCAGCCATTGCCGAAACGCTGGCACGGGACGGTGCCGATGTGATGCTGCTCGATGTGCCGCAGGCCAGCCAAGACCTCGACGCCATTGCTGCACGCCTGGGCGGTAAGGCGCTGCCGCTGGATATCTGCGCCAACGATGCAGCTGCGCAGCTGCTCGCAGCCCTGCCTGATGGCATCGACATCGTGGTGCACAATGCCGGTATCACCCGCGACAAGACCTTGGCCAACATGACCCCGGAATACTGGGACGCGGTGCTGGCGGTAAACCTCAAGGCCCCCCAGGTGCTGACCCAGGCGCTGTATGACAACGGCGCGCTGGGGCAACACGCACGCATCACCCTGCTGGCGTCGGTCAGCGGCATCGCCGGCAACCGCGGGCAGGCCAACTATGCCGCGAGCAAGGCCGGGCTGATCGGCCTGGCCCAGGCCTGGGCGCCCCGGCTCGCCGAACACGGCGGCAGCATCAATGCCGTGGCACCCGGGTTCATCGAAACCCACATGACCGCGGCAATGCCCATGAGCCTGCGCGAGGCCGGCCGGCGCTTGAGTTCGCTAGGCCAGGGTGGTCGCCCGCAGGACGTGGCCGAGGCCATTGCCTGGCTTAGCCAGCCAGGCTCCGGGGCGGTCAACGGCCAGGTGCTGCGGGTGTGCGGCCAGGCACTGATGGGGGCCTGACCATGAACCGACACTGGCACGACCTGCACAGCCCGGCTGCCCGCGCCAGCCTGTACCTGCGTGCGGCCAGCAAGCGCAAGGTCAGTGGCGACCGCTTGCCGGATGATGGCCTGCGCTGTTTCGTCCGGGTTCAGCCGGGCCACCTGGCTGCCTACCGGCGGCTCTGCCACTTCCCGGACGATGGCCGCCTGCCGGGTACTTATCCACACATCATGGCCTTCACGTTGCAACTGCAGTTGATGACCGCACCAAACTTCCCTTTCCCGCTGCTTGGCTTGGTGCATCTACACAACCGCATCGAAGTTTCGCGCCCGCTTGGCGGCATCGAGGGCCTGCATTTCGCAGTGTATGCCGACAATCTGCAGGCGCATGCCAAAGGCGCCACCTTCGACCTGGTCACCGAAGCTGAAGATGGCATTGGCCTGCTCTGGCGCGAGACCAGCCGCATGCTGGTGCGTGGGCTGAAAGTGAATGGCGAGACGGGTGAACCTGACGAGTCTGAGCCGGAACCGTTGCCCGAGGTAACCCGCTGGTACGCCGACAGTGATATCGGCCGGCGTTATGCCAAGGTTTGTGGGGATTACAACCCTATTCATCTCAGCGCTGCCAGCGCACGGTTGTTCGGCTTCCCCACGGCCATCGCCCACGGCATGTGGAGCAAGGCCATGGCCCTGGCGGCGCTGCGTGGGCACCTGCCGCACAGTGGCTATGCCTTTGAGGTGGATTTTCGCAAGCCGGTAAGGTTGCCGTCGGAGGTGGTGCTCAGTGCCAGTGAGGCGGGGCCTGCGGGGGAGCTGCGGCTGGATGGGCATGGGGGGGTGCTGCATATGCTCGGGCGCTGGGGTCGGCTTTAAATAGTGAGGCTGCTGCGCAGCCTTTTCGCGACGCAAGGCCGCCCCCACAGGTACCGCACCAGCCTTGATTCCGGCGCCGTCCTGTGGGAGCGGCCTTGTGTCGCGATTGGGCCGCACAGCGGCCCCTTGCTTTGCATCGGGCCTGCGCGGAAGCTATGCAGCATTAGGAGAGCCCCGATGAACCTGCAAGAACTCACCCAACGCCTGCACCATATCCGCGACAACAACGAATGGCGCGGCTTCCACAGCCCGAAGAACCTGGCCATGGCCGCCAGCGTCGAAATGGCCGAGCTGGTAGAAATTTTCCAGTGGCTGAGCGAAGAGCAATCGCGCCAGCTGCCCGCCGACAAACTGGCCCACGCAGGCCAGGAGGTCGGTGATGTGGTGCTCTACCTGTTACTGCTGTGCAGCGAGCTGGGCCTGGACATGGAGCAGGTAGTGCGAGCCAAGCTGGCCGACAGCGAGAGGCGCTTCGCCCGATGAACGACCGTCACTTCGATGAACTGGCCACCCGCTTTGCCGAGAAGATCTACGGCGGCGCCAAGGGTGCCATTCGCCTGGCCGTGCTGCAGGCCGACCTGGCCGAAGCCTTGCCCGACCGCCCGTTGCGCATCCTCGATATCGGCGCTGGGCTGGGCCACATGGCCTTGTGGCTGGCCCAGCGCGGCCACCAACTGACCCTGGCCGAACCTGCCGCGCCCATGCTCGACGGCGCACGGGCACGCTTTGCCGAAGCGGGCCAAACAGCCACCTTCATCCAGGCCCCCTGGCAGGACCTGCTCGGCCAGTTGACCGAACCCTACGACCTGGTGCTGTGCCACGCCGTGCTCGAATGGCTGGCCGAACCGGAAAGCATCCTGCCCGTGCTGCACCAGCTCACGGCGCCTTCCGGGTGGCTGTCGCTGGCCTTCTACAACCGCGACGCACTGGTCTACCGCAACCTGCTCAAGGGCCATTTCCGCAAGTTGCGCAGCAACCGGCTGGAAGGTGAAAAGCAAAGCCTGACCCCACAGAAACCGCTTGATCCACGTGAGCTCAAGGCGCAACTTGATCCTATGTGGCAGGTTGAAAGCGAGAGTGGCGTACGGGTTTTCCACGACTACATGCCCAAGGAATTCCAGGGCAAGGCCGAGCTGCTCGACCTGCTGGAAATGGAACTGGCCTACCGTCGCCACCCCAGCTTCGCCGGGCTTGGCCGCTACCTGCACTGGGTTTGTCGCCCCCGCTGACCCGCCCGCCGGGAGGAATACATGCCGTACCGACTGTTGAGCCTGGCCCTGCTGCCGCTTGCCCTGGCCGCCTGCCAGGGCAGCAACCCGTATGTGGCCAGCAGCCGCCCGTTGCCACCGGCCCCTGCCCAGGCGGCCACCACCTTCGATGCCAGTGCCTACCCGGCACCCGCCCGTGATTACGGGCACTACCGCAGCTGGAGCTGGCGCGACGGCCAGTTGCCCAGCGGCTCGGTGGATGCCGACCCGGCACAACTGGCCGATGCCGTCAGCGGCGCGCTCGACCAGCATGGCCTGCGCCCCGCCCGGGGCGGCACTGGCGACTTGCTGGTAAGCGCCGACATGCGCCTGGAAAAGCGCTTGCGCCAGGTGCGTGACTACGACACCTACGACCCCTACTACGGCCCCTACCCTTACGGCGGCGTTGGCTATGGCGGTTACCGCAACGGCTACGGCGCCTATGCCAGCGTACCGATCGTGCGCACCTACGAGGTGGAGGTGATGGTGGTACGCATCGACCTGTACGACGCCCGCAGCGGGCAGCCGGTATGGAGCGCCAGCGCCGAAAGCGGCAGCGACAAGGACTCGCCGCGCGAACGCGAAAGTGCCTTGCGCGATTCAGTGCACAAGGCGCTCAGCGGCTATCCTCCCAGTTAATGTTTAACGGAGAACCATCATGTTGCGCCGTCTCGTTCTACTGTCATTCGCGTTATTGCTCGCCGCCTGCTCCAGCAATAACGTTCAGCAGGATTTCGATGCCAGCCGCGATTTTGCCGCCTACCGCAGCTGGGCCTGGCAGGAGCCGGCCCTGCAGTACCGCCCGGATGACCCACGGATCAAGAGCGACCTTACCGAGCAGCGCATTCGCCAGGCGGTCGCCGACCAGCTCGACCAGCGCGGCCTGCGCCCGGTGCAAAGTGGCGCGCGGCCTGACCTGGGCGTGCGCGCCTACCTGATCGTAGAGCAGCGCCAGCAACAGATCACCACTAACTATGGCGGTGGCTGGGGTGGCTACTGGGGCGGTTACTGGGGCGGCCCGATGTACAACGAAACCCGCAGTGTCGACTACAAGGTGGCCACCATTCAGATCGACATGTTCGATGGGCACGACGGCAAGCTGGTGTGGCGCGGCAGTGCCGAGCAGATCATGAACAACTACCCGCCAAGCCCTGAGGAGCGCAACAGCGCTATCCACAACACCGTGTCCAAAGTGCTGGCCAACTACCCGCCGGGGAGCAAGAAATAAGTTTAAAACTCAGTTTTTGCAGGCGCCACGGAAACTTGTGGGAGCGGGTTCACCCGCGAAGAAAATGACGCGGTGAATGGCACCGGCTTCGCCGGTGTTCGCGGGTGAACCCGCTCCCACAGGAATCGCGCAAGTTATTCAACCGCAAGTACTTGTGTCAGCTACGACAAAATCCATTCCAAGCACGCCTTTTTGCCTTCCCGCCCCACTCCCCCGCGCGTTCGCGTCTACCCTCACTTAAGGAAACCTGACTGACCGGGTAGAAGTGTTCAACATTTGGGAAGGGCGACCTGCCAATGCAAAGCATTGTTCTCCTGCTGTGGCTTGCCTTGTGCTCCGAACAGGATGTACGTCAACGCCAGATCTCCAACTTGCTCACCCTGGGCGTGGCCGCCTGCGCGCTGCTCTGGTTGTTCGCCACCGGCCACAGCTGGATCGGCGCCGATGCCAGCGATGCTGGCTGGGCGCTGGCCATCGTCATGCTGCTGACCCTGCCCGGCTACATGCTCGGCCGTTTCGGCGCCGACGACGTCAAGTTGATGGGCGCCCTGGCCCTGGCCACCAGCCCGCAATATGTGCTCGGCACCTTCATAGGTGCCGGTGTCAGTGTGCTGGTGTGGCTGCTCACCCGTCGGCGCCTGTGGACCCTGCTAAACCCCAAGGTAAAGAAGCGTTTGCAGGCCCTCACCGAAGAAATGGGCGACAAGCAGGCCTTTGTCCCCTACGTGCTCACCGGTTTTCTTTTGACTGCGGTATGGATTCAATGAACATCCCTGTGGTCCGATGCCTTGTACAAACCTTGTACATATTCGCCGAGTGCGACTATTTTTAAGCTGCCAGAGCGTCTGGCCCGGGAGCAGGGCCGCATACGAACAGGGAGTTGATCGTGTCCAGACCATTCAGTGAAATGAAGATATTGGTGGTCGATGACCAGCCAGTAATAGTCGAACAGCTGTGCGAATTTCTCGAAACCCAGGGCTATCACTGCCTGGCGGCCCACTCCACTGACGAGGCCATCGCGCGTTACCTGGCCGACGAGGCCATTGGCCTGGTGCTCTGCGACCTGCACATGCCCGACCGCGATGGCATCGAGTTGGTCCGCCAATTGAGGGAAATCCCCGGGCAACGCATGTTCGAAGCCATCATGCTGACCGGCTGCGCGGATAAACAGGACGTGATCCGGGCGCTGCGTGAAGGCTTTGCCGACTACTACCAGAAGCCAATGGACCTCGACGAACTGCTGGAAGGCGTACGCCGCCAGGAACAGGCCTTGCAGGAGCGCCAGCGCAACTTTCGCGACCTGGGCGGCTTGAACCAGCGCTTGCAGGAGCTGGCTGACTCTGTCGACGAGCTGTACCAGGACCTGGAGAAAGCCCGTGGCCAAGGTGCCCACCGGCGTGCAGGCGATGTGGAAGAGAGTGAAAGCGAGCTGCCGGCGGCATTCGAGAAGCTGTCGCCACGCCAGTTGGAGGTGGCCCGCCTGGTGGGCAAGGGCAAGACCAATTACCAGATCGCCTGTGAACTGGGCATTACTGAAAACACCGTGAAACTGTATGTGTCGCAGGTGCTGCGGTTGACGCATATGCACAACCGTACCCAACTGGCGCTGGCGTTGACGCCCAGCTCGTCGCCGGTGCATCAGCGGTTTACTACCCATTGAGTGTTTGATTCGGAATTGCCGGGGCTGCTTTGCAGCCCATCGCGACGCAAGGCCGCTCCCACAAGGGATCGCACAACCTTCAGGATGGCGGTGGACTTGTGGGAGCGGCCTTGTGTCGCGATGGGGCGCAACGCGCCCCCTTACAATTGAACACCAACAGTCAAAGTCAGCCGAGGTCCACGGTCCAGGCTATCCAATGCCACATCCGCCAACGGCTTGGCCACCTCCAGCGCCACATTGAACAAGCGCCCATCCCCCAACCGCACGCCAAGCGCCGCCGAGGCCAAATGGGCATCCTCCACCGGCCCCCGGTTGTGCCAGGCCTGTGCCGTATCCACCACCGCATAGGGCTGAACCAGTGCCAGCCAGCTACCCCGCATGCTGTAGTTCAACTCGTAAGCTACACCCCACCCCTTGTCGCCGTCCGCCTGGTCACGCGGGTAGCCACGGCCAAAATCCTGCCCGCCAAACCCTGCCCGCTCGCTGTCCGGCAGCCAGTCATCGCTCCAGTACAGCGCCCCGGCCATCACGCCTTGCCAGTTCTCGAACAGTTGGTCGCTCTGCAACCCGGAAAGCCGCAGCCGCAGGAAATCCAGGTCGTAGTCGGCATCGCTGCGCGCGCCCAGGTAATCCAGGCCCTGATGGACCCCGGCGCTGACAATGCGCAAACGCCCCTCTTCCTCCTTGCGCCAGTCACCTTCGAACGACAGTGCACGCACGTAGGTGTCATAGCCCTGTGCCGATGGCAGCCCGCCCACCCGGTCTTCGTAGTGCTCGCTGACCGAATACAAATGCCCCTGCACCGCCATCCACTCGCCAGGCCTGACGATCACTGGCTGGCGCAAGCCAATCGCATAGCGCTCGCTGTCGCGCTTGCGGGTGACATCACGGCCATTGTCCAGGCGAATGCGCGTGCCGGGTTCGCTACGGTAGCGCGAGGCCGACAGCAGCATCTGGCTGCCGGCGGCGTCCAGGTACTGGCTGTAGTCCAGGCGTTGGTAATGAACCTGGTCATCGCCCGGGGGCAGCAGCAGGCTGGCCTCGAACTGTTCGGCAAAGTGGGTCTGGGCATTGCTGGCTAGCGTCAACAGCGCCTGCGCATCATCGCGGTTGGAATCGGCCACCGTAACAGCAGCGCTGAACGGCTTGCGCCGCGCATGCACAATCAGCTGAGCGGCACCATCTGCAGGTTGCGCCACGGCCAGTTCCGCCTCAGTGGTCACACCGGGTATTCGCTCAGCCAGGCCCAGGTAGCGCTCCAGGGTTTCCCGGGTCAGCGGGCGCTCGGCCTCAAGCTGCACCAGCAACTGCTGCAGATAGTCGCGGGCCGGGCCGATATCGCCGTCAACGCGGTAATCATGGATGTAACCTTCGACCAGCACCACATTGACCCGGCCTTCAGCCACATCCTGCGGCGGCAGGTAGGCGTAAGACAGCAGGTAACCTTCCTGCTGGTAGCGCTGGGTCAGGCGCTCGGTGTACTGCTGCACTTCACCCAGGGTGGTCTCGCGCCCGATCAACGGCTGGTAGTGCTCATGCAGGTCGCTCAAGGGGAACACCGTGCCGCCCTGGAAGCGCACTTTATGCAGCACCAGCCGGGTATCTGCAGCCGCCCAGCCTGGGCTGTCAGCACTCGGGCCGGCCAGCCGCAGGCCAGGACTGACGGGGCGATAGGCGTCTATCGGCAGGTTGGCGCTGGGCAGGCGCCGTTCGTATTCATGGCTGTCAAGAAAACCAGGCAACGGCTCGGCGTGGGCCGCAAGCGCCCAAGGCAGCAATAACAGGGGCACGGCCAGAGGACGCATAGGGCGCTCCATGTTCCCTTGGTTCGCGGGGCACCAGCCGGTCACACCCGTCACTTGCAAGCGTAGGTGCTGGTCCGGCCGCCGTCGAACGGTTACTCGCTGACCTGGAACGCCACCCGCGCTGTTTCGCCGCTTTCATCCAGCGCGCTGATTTCGGCCTGCCCGACCTGCGGCAAGCGCACCAGCAAGCTGTCCTGCCCCTGGGTTTCACCCAAAGGCTGGCCATTGAGGAACCACCAACGCTGCCCGCCGCCGCCCAAGGCCGACACATGCAGTTGCAGCGGCTCACTGCTGGTGGCCGGGCGGCGCAGGTTGTCACCTGGGCGCACACCAACGATCGACAGCGGTGGTGCGCTGGCCGGCACCTGCGGCGGGCAGCCAGGGTCGATGGCCGGCAGGCGCACTGCGCGCCGCTCGACGCGGGGCAGCCAAGGCTCCAGCGGCGCCGGCCACAGGGCGATATCGCGGGCCTTGGCGCCCGGGCAGCTGCCATCCACGCGCAGCCCCTGGTCGTTCACCCACACACTTTCGCGCAAGCCCAGGCCTAATGGCTGGTCGGCGGCCTGCAGGGTTGGCGGTGTGGTGCCGTCCAGGGTCCAGGCGAAGCGTTGACGGCGGCAATTGGGGTCTTGCTTGTTCAACGGCTGCCCCAGCGGCCAACAGATTGCCGCCACGCCCACATTCGCTGGCACCCGCTCCACCGGCACGTTAATGCCGCGCTGGCTGTCACGGTTGCTCAGCAGGTCGTGCACCTGCAGCATCAGCGGCGCCGCCGAGGCCAGGCCGAACTGCCCGGGGACCGGCGTGCCATCGGGGCGGCCGATCCACACGCCAATCAGGTAGCGCGGGCCCACGCCAATCGACCAGGCATCGCGAAAGCCATAGCTGGTGCCGGTCTTCCAGGCCAGCTGCGGGCGCTGCACCAGCTCGGCGTGTGGGTCGCGGTCGGGGCGCGCCTGCCCACTGAGGATGCGCCGGATGATCCACGCCGCCCCTGGCGACAGCAGGCGACGCTCCACCAGCGGGTCCTGCGGTTGCAAGCGCACCCGCGCACTGTTGCCACCACGTGCCAGCGCCGCGTAACCGCCCATCAGGTCTTCCAGGCGGCTGCCAGCGCCGCCAAGGATCAACGACAGGTTGGGCTCGGCCAAGGGCGGCAGTATCAGTGGCATGCCCGCCATGCGCAGTTGCGCGGCAAAGCGTTTCGGGCCGTAGGCCTCCAGCAACTGCACTGCGGGCAGGTTGAGTGACAGGGCCAGCGCCGAACTGGCCGACACCGGCCCACTGAACCCCATGGAGAAGTTGCCGGGGCGGTAGTCGCCATAGCGGCGTGGCACATCTTGCAGCAGCGATTCGGAATGGATCAGGCCGTCGTCCAGCGCCATGCCATAGAGGAACGGTTTAAGCGTGGAGCCTGGCGAACGTAGCGAGCGCACCATATCGACGTGCCCGAAGCGGCGCTCATCTGCCAGGTCGATCGAACCCAGGTAAGCGCGCACCGCCATGGTCTGCGCCTCGACCACCAGGATGGCAGCGGAAGTGCGCTCTGGCAGCCGTGCGCGCCAGCCCAGCAGCAAGTCTTCCAGGCGCCGCTGCAATGCAGCGTCAAGCGTGGTACGGATCAATGGCGGGCTGTCGGCGCTGTTCAGGCGCCGGGCCAGCAGGGGCGCCAGCGCCGGCTCCTGGCGTGGCGCCAGCACCAGCGGTTCTTCCGCTGCTTCGCGTATTTGCTGTGCCGGCCACACCTGGTATTCAGCCAGGCGTTGCAGCACCTTGTCCCGGGCACGCTGGGCCCGCTCGGGGTGGCGGTCCGGGCGCAGGCGGCTGGGCGCCTGGGGCAGCACGGCAAGCAGCGCCGCTTCAGCCGGGGTCAGGTGCATCGGCGACTTGCCCAGGTAAGCCCAGCTGGCGGCCGCAACACCCTGCAAGGTGCCACCGAAGGGCGCGCGGTCCAGGTAAACCTGCAGGATTTCGCGCTTGGACAAATGCCATTCCAGTTGCGCTGTACGCCACAACTGCCGCAGTTTGCCCGCCAGGGTACGGTCATGCGGATCGAGCAGGCGTGCCACCTGCATCGACAGCGTACTACCGCCCGACACCACGCGCCCGCCGCGCAGGTTCAGCCAGGCGGCGCGGGCCAAGGCCAGCGGGTTGACCCCAGGGTGCTGGTAGAACCAGCGGTCCTCGTAGGTCAGCAACGCCTGCAGGTACAACGGCGAAACCTGGTCAGGGCTGACCGGGTAGCGCCATACGCCATCGGCATCGGCAAAGCGCCACAACGGTGTGCCGTCTTCGGCCAGTACCACCCGGGCCAGGTCGTCGCCCGGCATGGGCAACGGCCAGATACGGTCGGCCAGCCACAACAGGCCGAACAGCACCAGCATGCCAATCAGCGTGGCACGCAATAGCCTGCCCGCACGGGTGCGTGGCCGCGCTAAGCTAGGCATCGGGAACCGACCTGGCCAAGTAATGGCCAAAGGCTTTGGGACGGCAACCTCGCCGATTCGTTCATCAGGAAGCAACTATGCATGTAGAAGGTTTTTTCGAGTGGCTGGGCCAGGCACTGGGGTCAGTGATCCGCTTCATCGTCGACGCATTGAGCGGGCTGTTCAACCTGCTGGCCAATGCCGGTGGCAATTTCATCGACGGCCTGGCGCGCACCCTGGGCATGGACACCTCGCTGCTCAGCATCCTCGCCCTGATCATCGGCCTGATGCTGCTGTACTCGGCAATCCGCGCATTCATGCGCGCCTCGATCATCCTCGGGATCATCTGGCTGGTGTTGGGGTTGTGGGTGATGAGCTGGGTGATTCACTAAATTCCAGAGCAGCCTTACGCGGTCCTTGTGGGAGCGGCCTTGTGTCGCGAAAGGGCTGCGCCGCAGCCCCCAGTTTTTCAGCTTCGCCGCAAGAATGGCTGGGGCCGCTGCGCGGCCCTTTCGCGACACAAGGCCGCTCCCACATAGTCCGTGCAAGGCAGGGGTTTAGCGGGCTTTTACGGTCATTTCCCCTTGCCCATCCCCCACCGCCTGCAGGTTCGGCCGGTACATCGACTCGACCTGTGGCGGCGGCACGCGGTAGGTACCCGGGGTTACTGCCCGCGCCAGGTACAGCAGGTGAGTGGTGCCGTAGCCGTCGAGCTTGAGCGCGGCAACATAACGGTCATCACGGTACTCCTGGTGCACCACGCTGGCGTTCTGCATCGACTCGCGCCATTCCTTCACCGCGCTGCTGGCGTTGTCCAGGCTGGCGGCACTCTGCGCCAGGTTCTGGTTTTCCAGCTCCAGGCCTGCCGGCAGCAGGTCCACTACCAGCGCATCCGGCACGCGGTCTTCTGCCTTGAGCGCCAGGTGCACCAGCACCAGGTCGCCACTGCGCAGGTTGTGCAGGTCCAGCGGCTGGCCATTCATGCCCAGGTACTCACGGCGAATCTGCATGCCGTTGCCACCGGCTGCTGGCGCCTGGCGCGGGTAACCGGACAAAGTCAGCTGCTGGTACAGGGTTTCACTGCCTTGGTTCTGCACACTCAGCGGCGAGGCCAGCAGCGGGCCTTCGAGCTTCATGCCGGACTCGGCATTGTTGAATTCGCGCACTTCGCCAGCGCTGTCCAGGCGAGCCTGCCACTTGCCTTCCGGCTTGCCCAGCAGGCCACGGCCAGCGAGGAACAGCGCATTGCGCTCCTGGGTCGACAGCCAGCGGTTGGCCGCCAGTTCATCCGACAAGGCGAACAGGCGCTGGTCGACCTGGCTGCTGGCCAGGTTGCTTTCCTGCAGCAGCGCCAGGATCAGCGCCTGGTCACGCAGGGCGCTGCCGTAGTCGGCCATCCAGCCTTTGCCACGGCTGATGCCCAGGCCCGCTTGCAAGGCTTGCTCGGCTCGCGGCTTGTCGCCCATCTTGTCCAGCGCCACTGCCAGCTGCACCAGCGGCAGGCCAGAGCGGGCGTCGGCGCGCCGTTCGAACAGGCCACGCAGGGCACCCAACGGCGCCTGCTGGCTGCGCGACAGCACCAGCGCCGCATAGGCCTGCACGGCAAAGCGGGTATGGTCGGCGTTTTCGCTGTAGTCGACTTCGATCAGGTTGCGCTCCTGCAGGTAGCGCAGCAGGCGCTCGCTGGCCTTCTTCAGCGCTTCGGCCGGCACGCCGTAACCTTGGTCGCGGGCACGCAGGAGGAAGTCGGTGACGTAGGCGGTCAGCCAGTATTCTTCTTCACTGTCCGAGCTCCACAGGCCAAAGCTGCCGTTGTAGCGCTGCATGCCCAGCAGGTGCTCGATGCCCATTTCAATCTTGCGCTTGCGCACATCCGCAGGCTCGCCCTTGATGCCCAGGCGCTTGAGGCTGTCGGCATCGGCGTACAGCGACGGGTACAGGCCGCTGGTGGTCTGCTCCAGGCAACCGTAGGGGTAGGTTTCAAGGGCGCGGATCTGCTCGGCCAGGTTCAGCGGCGGCCGGCTCGACAAGGCCAGGCTGGCTTCCAGGCCGGCAGGTTCGAAGGCAGCCAGGTCTGCTTCAGGCAGGGTCCATGGCTGGTCCTTCAAGGCTACGCGGTAGTGCTTGAGCATCGCCGGGTAGGCCGGACGTACACCCAGCGTCCACTCACGTTCAAACGCAGTGGTCGGCTCGTTCGGCAGTTGCAGGCCAGTTACGCGCACATGCACCTTGCCCTGCCCCAGGCCACCTTGGGCCTGTACCGGGATCATCAGCGTCGAGCGTTGGCCTTCGGCCAGGGCAACAGTCTGCACAGCGCTGGCAGCCAGGCTCAGCTGCCCGTCAGTGCTGATTTCAACATTCAATTGCTGGGCACGGCCCGACAGGTTGGCCAGGTCCAGCGCCAGGCTGGTGCGGTCGCCACCGGCAAGGAAGCGCGGCGCTGACAGCTCGGCAATCAGCGGCGCGGCAACTACGGTCTTGCCTTCGGCCATGCCGAAGTGCTCATCGGTCCAGGCCTGGGCCATCAGCCGCAGCTCGCCGTTGAAGTCCGGGATATCGACCGTGGCCTGGCCCTCACCCTTGTCGTCCAGGGTCACCGGCAGGCTCTGCTGGGCAACGATGGTCACCGTGGTGTTGGGGCGCTTGCCGCCCTTGGCCATCGCCGCGTCACCGCCGAACGCCAGGCTGGCCAGGCGGCCCTGCCCGGCTTCGATCAGCTGGCCGTAGATGTCTAGCTGGTCGGCACCGTAGGCCTTGCGCCCAAACAGGCTGGCGAACGGGTCGGGGGTTTTGAAATCGGTGATGTTGAGGATACCCACGTCCACCGCCGACAACAGCACGTGCACCTGCTTGGGCACGCTGCCATCGGCATTGGCGGCCTTGACCTTTACGGTCAGCGGTTGTTTCGGGCGCATTTTTTCTGGTGCCTGCAGGCTTACGGCCAGCTTGCGCTCGGCACGGTCCAGCGGCAGGTGCAACACACCCACGGCGCGTTTTGGCGTGGCGTTGGCCTTGCGCTCACCGGGGCGGATCACCAGTGCGCTGATGTACAGGTCATGGCGGGCCCAGGCCTTGTCCAGCTGTACGTCGAAGGTCTTGCCCTCGGCGGGCACGTCGATCTCCTGCCACCACAGCGGGCCATCGCTGGACTCGATCATCAGGTAGCCACTGCCGCCGGCGGGCGGGGTGACAGTGACCTTGGCCGTGGCGCCGTCGGCGTAGGACGGCTTGTCCAGCGCCAGCTTGACCTGGTCGGGGCGCACTGCGCCGCCTTCGGCGTTGTCCTGGGCGCGGTAGCCGGCCCAGAAGCGCTCGCTGGACACCAGGCCGGTCTGCGGGTCTTCCACCTCGACACGGTACGGGCCCCACTCGACCTGGAAGCTCAGCTTGGCGGTGGAGCCGGCCTTGACGCTGAGGGTTTCCTCGCTCTGGGTGAGGAATTTCTCGTTGTAGGCGTAGCTCCAGCCATCATTCTGCGAGTAGTTCCAATAGTAGTCGCGGCGCTCGCGGATCAGCCGCACCTTCAGCTCGTTGGCCGCCAGCTTGTTGCCATCGCGGTCGGCCACCAGGAATTCGAACTCCACCGGGCCGTCACTGTCGGTTTCCTCGCCATCGAACAGGCCACGCAGGCCTGGCAGGCGCTCGGCCGGCCAGATCGGTTGTTCCAGGCGCCGGGTGATCGGCCGGCCACCGGACTCCTGCAGGCTGGCCTGCACGGTCAATTGCAGCGGCGAGCGGGCTTCGGCCCAGTGGCTTTCGATGTCGACTACCGCCTTGCCGGCCTGGTCGAGGGTAACTTCATCCAGCTCCAGGTCCTGGTTAAGCTCGGTTTCGGTGACCGAGCCGAACTTGTAGCCAGGCAACGCCGGCACTGCCTCACGCAGCGGGCGGACATAGGCCTGGCCACTCAGTCGGTTACCGGCAGCCGGGGCACCATAAAGGTAACGGCCGTTGACCTGGATGCGTGCATTTTCATCCGGCGACAGCGGCTTGCTGCTGCCCTTCAGCTCCAGCGCCAGGCGCTCGGGCAGGAAGTCCTCGACGAGGAACTCATACACCTGCTTGCGCCCGCCCCCAAGGTCCAGCAGCAGTTGCCAGCGGCCGGTCGGGGCCTCGCTGGCCAACTGCAATTGGTACTGGAAAAGGCCATTGCTGTCGGCTTCCCAGACAAACTTGCGGCTGACCTGTTCGTCCGGGCGGCGCACTTCCACGCTCACCGGCTGGGCCTTGACCGGCTTGCCATCCTGATCGCGCAGCAGGCCGTTGAGCAGCACCGTTTCGCCTGGGCGATACAGGTCACGCGGGCCGAAAATGAAGAACTGCAGCGGGTTGGCCTGGGGGCCGGTGATATCGAACTCGGCCAAATCCAGTGCGGCGGTGTTCAGCCGCAGCAGCGTGGTGTGCACGCCCTGGGTGGCGATCAGGGTGTCGGCCTTGGGCGTGATCGGCAGCTGGGCATGGCCCTTGCCGTCGGTAGTGGCCTGAGCCAGCAGCTTGCCCTTGTCGTCATGGATTTCCAGGTTGACGCCGTTCATCGCCTTGCCGCCTTCCAGCGCCTGGGCGAACACGTCGAGGCGGTCGCGGTAGCGGTGCGCCGACACGCCGATGTCGCTGAGGGTAAACAAGGTTGCCGGCTGCGAGTAGTCGTAGGTGCCCGAGGCACGCATCACAGCCAGGTACACTCCTGGCTCCTGCAGCGGCTTGATGCCGGCAATCGGCAGCAGCACGGTCTCGCGGGTGTTGCGCGCCGGGTTGAGGTCGAAGCGGCCGCTGTAGACCAGTTCGGCCATGTCCAGGGTTTCCTTGGACTGGTAGTAGTACAGGCTGCTGTTGCGCCCCCAATTAACCAGGAAGGTCGAGAGCATGTCCGGCTTGACGCGGAAGAACTCGACATCGACCTTGTCAACGTTCAGGGCAATCACCGGCAGGCCTTCGGCCAGGCGGGTGGGCAGCAGCGAACCGCGGCTGGCGAAGCCGATGGTCGGCTGCATGTCGCGGGTCTCCAGGCGGGTGATCGACTCGCCATCGAGCTGCTTGCCGTTGACCGCCAGCAGGCCTTTGTCGACGGTAAGCACCAGCTTGCGCTGCGGCTCCAGGTGGCGCAGGCGCAGCTCCATTTGGTTATCGGAGAGCTCCCAGGCGCCGTCGAGCTTGCCTTTGACGGTATCGACCAGGTGCACCTTGGTGGCGAAGTCCTGCTTGGCATCCAGCGGTGCGGAGAAACTGATCGACAGCGTGGCAGCGCCATCGAGCTGCACTTCCGAAACGTCCAGCACCGTGAGCTCGCGGCCCTCGTAGCGCTTGGCGAGCACGGCCGGGTCCTCGCGTTTGGCGGCCGAGGTTTCGGCGGGTGCAGTGGCGGCCGGCTTTTCGACGGGCAGCGGTTTATCCGGCGTGGAAGAGTCACAGGCACTGAGCAAAGCCAGCACGCAGGCCAGCAACAATCCTTTGTTGAACATGGAGTAGGAACTCTTTGGCAGCGGGTACTTGAGGGCAGCAACTATAGCTGGCTGAGACCATGTTCGCGCGATTTGGTTGCCTGGCCGTTACACTGTGGCCATTGAGAAAAGCAGGGGGCGCTTTGCGCCCCTTTCGCGGCACAAGGCCGCTCCTACAGGGACCGCGTTCCCCCTGTGGGAGCGGCCTTGTGTCGCGAGAGGGCTGCTCAGCAGCCCCAGATTACCCAGGACACCCAATGACTGCACTGACCACCGACTGGCGCCACCGCCCCACCCACCACAAGGTCTGGGCCCTGGCCGCGCCGATGATCCTGTCCAACATCTCCGTACCCTTGGTAGCCCTGGTCGACAGCACCGTCATCGGTCACCTGCCCCATGCCCACCAGCTGGGCGCAGTGGCCGTGGGTGCCACGCTGTTCACCTTCATGGTCGGCCTGATGGGCTTCCTGCGCATGGGTTCCACCGGCTTTGCCGCCCAGGCTGCCGGCCGCGGCGACGGCGCCGCGTTGCGCCAAGTGCTGGTGCAAGGGCTGCTGCTGGCAGTCGGCTTCGCCCTGCTGATCGGCCTGATGGCCATTCCCTTCAGCCAGCTGGCGCTGCACGCGATGCAGCCCAGTGCCGCCCTGCAGCAATCCACCGAAGACTTCTTCCATACCCGCCTGCTTGGCCTGCCGGCGGCATTGGCCAGCTACGCGCTGGTCGGCTGGTTCCTTGGCACGCAGAACGCCAGGGCGCCGCTGGCCATCCTGCTGACCACCAACCTGCTGAACATCGCCCTGAACCTGTGGTTCGTGCTGGGCTTGAACTGGGGCGTGCTGGGCTCGGCACGGGCGTCGGTGATCGCCGAGTGGAGTGCCGCCCTGCTCGGCCTGGCCCTGACCCGCCCGGCCCTGCGCGCCTACCCAGGGCAAGTCGTGTGGATGGCGCTCAAGCGTTGGCAGGCCTGGCGGCCGCTGCTGGCGGTGAACCGCGACATTTTCCTGCGCAGCCTCGCGCTGCAACTGGTGTTCCTGCTGATTACCGTACAAGGCGCGCGCCTGGGCGAGGCCACGGTGGCCGCCAACGCCCTGCTGCTTAATGGCCTGCTGCTGACGGCCTATGCACTGGACGGGCTGGCGCATGCGGTGGAGGCCCTGTGCGGCCATGCCATTGGTGCCCGTGATCGCGACACCTTGCGCCGTTCGCTGGTGGTGGCCTGTGGTTGGTCGCTGATCACCAGCTTGGGGTTTGCCGGGTTGTTCCTGCTGGGTGGGCACCTGTTTATCGACCTGCAGACTGATATCGACAGTGTGCGGGCGGCGGCCTATCCGTACCTGCCGTACCTGGCATTGCTGCCGTTGATTGCGGTGTGGAGTTACCTGCTGGACGGGTTGTTCATCGGCGCGACACGGGCACGGGAGATGCGTAATGCGATGCTGGTTTCGGTGTTGATTGCGCTGCCAGTGGCGGTGGCCATGAGCGGGTTTGGCAACCATGGGTTGTGGTTGGCGTTTCTCGGGTTCATGGGGTTGCGGGCGGTGACCTTGGGGTGGGTGGGGTGGCGGTTGCAGGAAAAAGGGCTTTGGGTTCAGTGACGCCGGGGGCCGCTCTGCGGCCCATCGCGACGCAAGGCCGCTCCCACAAGGGATCGCGGATCGGCCTGGTATCGCGGCCCCTGTGGGAGCGGCCTTGTGTCGCGAAATGAGGGCGAAACCCTCACCTGCGCCCTCACAGCCACACACAATCCCAATGTGGATACTCACCAGCACGCCGCACCAGGCCAGCCCGAATGGGGTTGGCGATGATGTAGCGGGCGATTGCCCTAACATCCTCCTCGCGACGCAAAGCTCAGTCATGAAAGCTGGCTTGCCAGACATGCCGTCTTTCAGCACCCACCCTGTACAAAGCACAGCTGCTTCTGGACTTGAACTCACACATCAGCCTACCCAGGCTCGACGGCCCAAGCTCGATAAGCCAATGAAGATGATCCGGCATCAAGACCCAAGTCAGAGATCGACAAGCCTTGCTCTCTTCGCTGAGCCGCAGATGCTGGATAACGGTCCTGGCGAATCGGAAGTCTTTGAACAATGGCGTTCGGTTTCGAGTGGTCGTGGTGAGCAGGTAGAGGCGCCCGGGCTCGGACACTCGACCGCTGCGTAAACGATGGGAGCCTGGACCTTCCATGTCGTCCTCCTTTGAACATTGCATTCAAAGGTAGCGGCGCTGGTACGGCGGGTGAGGACAGGATTTTTACCGGGTGTGACGCCGGTGAGGGCATCGCCCTCATATCGCGACGCAAGGCCACTCCCACAAAAACAAGCCATTCAGCTTTTGCAGGAGCGGCCACGGCAATTACGACGACAGGTACGAAGACCGGGTCAAGCCAAGACGCAACGCATCCAGGTACTGGGTCCGCTCACGCGCCGTGATCTTGGCACTGGCCACCTTGTCACGGTAATGAGTCATCAACTCCTCCGGCGACAGGTGCACATAACGCAGCATGTCTTCGATGGTGTCGTGGGTCTCGATGCCGGCGTGGTACACGCTGCCGTCGGCGTTCTGGTAGATGTTCACCGAGTCGGTGTCACCGAACAGGTTGTGCATGTCACCGAGGATTTCCTGGTAGGCACCGACCAGGAACACGCCCAGCAGGTAGTCCTCGCCTTCCTTCACCGCATGCACCGGCATGCTGGTCTCGATGCTCTGCTCGTCGACGTACTGGTTGATCTTGCCGTCGGAGTCGCAGGTCAGGTCCTGCAACACCGCGCGGCGCAGCGGCTCCTCGTCCAGGCGGTGCAGCGGAATGATCGGCAGTACCTGGCCGATGGCCCAGGTGTCTGGCAGGCTCTGGAACACCGAGAAATTGCAGATGTACTTGTCGGCCAGCTTGTCGTTCAGCTCGTCCAGCACCTGGCGGTGCGAGCGCTGGCGGGCTTTCAGCGAGTTGTGCAGGCGGCGGCACACGGCAAAGTAGCACTGCTCGGCCAGGGCCTTCTCGCCCAGGCTGATCTTGCCATCGGCATACTGCGCGGCCACGTCACCCATGTAGTGGGTGGCGCGCCAGTAGGTCTCGGTGACCATCTCGATGTCGGTCGGGCCAAGCAGGTCGACCAGCCACTGTACGGTCTCGGGCAGGGCTTCCTTGTTCTCGATGGTCGGCACGTCGTCGTTGTGCTTCTCGACGTCGGTCACCTGGATCACCAGCATGGCGTGGTGCGCAGTCAGCGAACGGCCGCTTTCGGAGAAGATGTGCGGGTGCGGCAGGCCCTGCGCGTCGCAGAACTCCTTGAGCATGCCCACCACCACGCCGGCGTAATCGTCCATATCGTAGTTGATCGAGCTGGCGTTGCGCGAGTGGGTACCGTCGTAGTCCACGCCAAGGCCACCACCAACGTCGATGTGGTCGACCGGCAGGCCCAGCGCACGCAGCTCGCCGTAGTAACGGATGGCTTCCTTGAAACCGTGCTGGTAGTCGGCCAGGTTGGCGATCTGCGAGCCCATGTGGAAGTGCAGCAGGCGGATGCCCTGGTCCAGGCCGGCATCGCGGAAGCGCTGCACCACCGAGATCAGCTGGGCAGCGGACAAACCGAACTTGGACTTCTCGCCACCGGTGTCGGCCCACTTGCTCGAGGCCAGCGACGACAGGCGCACGCGCAGGCCTACTTGCGGTTTCACCTTGAGCTCGGCGGCCTCGTCAATCACCAGGGCCACTTCCGACTCTTTTTCGATGACGATGAACACGTTGTGACCAAGCTTCTGGCCCATCAGCGCCAGGCGAATGAATTCGCGGTCCTTGTAGCCGTTGCAGACGATGGTGCCGCCTTTCGGTGCCAGCGCCAGCACGGCCAGCAGCTCGGGCTTGGATCCGGCTTCCAGGCCGATCGACACGTTTTGCGTGGCGATGATGTTTTCCACCACCGCTTCTTGCTGGTTGACCTTGATCGGGTACAGCGCGGTGTACTGGCTCTGGTATTCCAGGCGCGCGATGTTGGCATCGAAAGCGCCGGTCAGCTGGCGCACGCGGTCCTGCAGAATGTCGGGGAAGCGCACCAGCAACGGCAGCGACAGGCCGCTCTGGCGCAGTTCGTCTACCTGTTCGAACAGGTCGATCGGTGCGCTTTTGGGGCCGTTGGGGCGTACTTCGACGCGCCCGGCTTCATTGATGGCGAAATAACCAGCGCCCCAATGGCGGATGCCATAAACACTGCGGCTGTCGGCCACGGTCCATTGGCTACCATCGTCTTTGCGTGTGCGTCGTACGGACATTCAAGTCCCCTATAGATAAGTCGAAGACACTGCCCCACAAGGAGGCGGGCGCAGTGTAAAAGCCAAAAATGACGATTCGTCCGTGCCCAGGGGTAGACCCTGGCCACGGCAACGAGTTTAGAAAGCACTGGGCAAAAAATCGCGTGGGGCGTTTCAGCCGCCGGACTTTTTCGCCTTGAAGCCCTGCTTGGTAAGCTCACCGATCAGCAGCTCGACATGGTCGCCCTGGATTTCGATGACCCCATCCTTCAGCGCACCACCGGTACCACAGCGGCGCTTGAGGGTGGTGGCCAGCTCCTTGAGCTGGTCGAGCGGCAGCGGCACGCCGGTGACGGTAGTCACGGTCTTGCCGCCACGGCCTTTGCTTTCACGGCGCACACGGGCAATGCCATCGCCTTCGGGGATGACCTGCTGCTTGCAGGTACAGGCATCCACCGGCTGGCCACAGTCGGGGCAGTGCCGACCGGCGTCGGTGGAGTAAACGAGACCGCCAAGGGCGGCGAAGGAAGAAGCTTTCTTGGCCACTTTTGTTCCTCTGTGCTGAGGACAAAAACTGGTCGTGCCTTGGGGTTGAGGCCGACCGCGAAGCCCCACTCTGGCAGGGGCGGCGCTACTGCCGCAAGACCTGCGGCAGCCCGAAAAGGGCGCGCAGTGTAACGATAAATGCGGCTGTTGCTAAGTACAGGATTGCGGCATTTTGCGAATGTTTTGCGACTATCCGGGAACTGGGGCTGCTTTGCAGCCCTATCGCGACGCAAGGCCGCACCCACAAGGTCCTGCATACGCCGATCAATGTGGGAGCGGCCTTGCCGGGGCGCCGAACCGGTCGGAAAGGACCGCAAAGCGGTCCCTGCGTCATCCCAGGCTAGCTTTATAGCGCTGCAACGCCGCCAGCGAATCCGGGCAATACGGCTTCGTCAGGCTTTCTTCCTCAGCCTGCGCCAAGCCAATGAAGCGCGCCTCGATCACCTCTTCCGGCTGCAACCGCAACGGCGCATCCGACACCGCCGAATACACCGCACACCACAAGTGGTTATCCGGCTGGTCAAAGTAGAACCGCTCATGAAAACGCAGTTCGACACCGTCGATCCCAAGCTCTTCGGCCAACTCACGCGCCGCCGAGTCGGCATATGCCTCGCCGGCCGTGACCATGCCACCAGCCGCCACATCCCAGTACCCTGGGTACAGCGCCTTGCTCAGGGTACGCCGGTGCACGCACAACTCACCGGCACTGTTGAACAGCAGGATGAACGTGCACCGCCCGATCAGGCCGCGCTCGCGCAGTTCGGCGCGGGGCAAGGCGCCCAGCACCTGGTCGGCTTCGTCCACCCATGTGACCAGTTCGCGGTCGGAAGCCGCCCGGTGGGCGGCCTCGTTTGGGCTGATAGCCATCATCAACCCTGCGACAGCAGCTGACGCAGGTCGATGACTGCGGCGTTGGCCCGGGAAATGTAGTTGGCCATGACCAGCGAGTGGTTGGCCCACATGCCAAAGCCACTACCGTTGAGCACCATCGGGCTCCACAGGGCTTCTTGCGAGGCTTCCAGCTCACGGATGATCTGGCGCACGCTGACCGTGGCGTTCTTCTTCGCCAGCACGTCGGCAAAGTCCACCTCGATGGCGCGCAGCAGGTGCGACAGCGCCCAGGCCTGGCCACGGGCTTCGTAGAATACGTTGTCGATCTGCAGCCACGGGGTTTCCACCAGCTCTTCGTCCACCTGCGGCGCCTGGCCGGCGACCACCGACTCGGTCTTCAATGTGCTGTTGAGCTTGACCCGGCCAACGCTGGCCGAAAGGCGTTGCGACAGCGAGCCCAGGCGGGTGGCCACGTCACCCAGCCAGTTGTTCAGGTTGTCGGCACGGGTGTAGAAGATCGCACCCTTGTCGCCAGCTGCCAGACGGGTCTGGTAGCGGCTCAGCGACTTGATGCCCTCTTCGAACTCCGACTCGCTCGATGGCAGGATCCAGCTCTTGTTGTCGAAGTTGAAGCGCGGCTCGGCCTTGGCCAGGTCGGCGTCTTCAGTGGACTGCGACTGCGAGCGGGCGAAGTCCTTGCGCAGGGCGCGGGACAGGTCGCGCACCTGGACCAGCACGCCGTATTCCCAGCTCGGCATGTTGTCCATCCACAGCCCAGGCGGGAAGCGGTCGTTGGATATGTAGCCGCCCGGCTTGTTCAGCAAGGTGCCAGCCACAGTCTTGAGGGTTTCGATGGTGGTATAGCCCACCACCATCTGCTGGCCAGTGCGCTCGGCCGCGGCCTGAGCGTTCTGCTGCACCGGGAACAGGTTTGGCTCCTGGCTCCAGTACCAGCCCAGGCCGATACATACCAGCAGGTACAACCCGATCAGGGTCCCCAGAGCACGGCTCCACAGGCCACCAAGGTAGCTACGGGCGGCGGCGCCACGGCCGTCGACACGCTCACGGGGCTCGGCTTTGGCCTCGCGGTTTTTCCAGTCCAGCATGGCTTTGTCCTTAATCAGTCACGACGGTTCAGGGCTTGGACCACAGGCCTGCGCCAGGGTGCCACGGCAAGCCCGCGTGGCAGCACTATAAAGCAGACACTGCCTTACGCATAAGCGACCAATCAGTCAGCAACTGAATATTCATCCCGCCCGCTTTGTTGATGCAGGGCACTCACGCCTATGGAAAGAGCTGCTAGCATAGAGCCATCATCACCCCTGCACACCCCAACCTACAAGTAGCCAGGACATGAGCCAAGCAGTCGAGCCGAGCCCGCAGTGCCCCGCCCAACAGCTGACGCGTAGCGGCCTGCGCAAGGACGACCCGCTTGGCCAGGTGCTGCTGCCACCCCAGCGCAAACCGGTGTACATCCTGCTGCAAGACCACGAGCGCGCCCAGCGCCTGGCCCAGCAGCTGGAGTTCTTTGGTTTGGTAGTGCAGGCGCTGGCCAACGCCAACGCGTTTCACGCCTCGATCAACGAGTACCCGCCCTCAGCCATCATCATGGATGTCGACTTCACCGGCACCGGCCAAGGGCTGCTGCTGGCCGCCCAGCTTCAGCAGGGGCTGGCGCAACATATCCCGCTGTTGTTCTTCAGCCACCACGAAGCTGACACCCCAACCCGCCTGGCCGCCGTACGCGCCGGTGGCCAGGACTTCCTCACCGGCAGCCTGGAGGCTTCCAGCCTGCTGGAAAAGGTCGAACTGCTGACCAACGCCACGGCGCACGACCCGTTGCGCGTGCTGATCATCGACGACTCGCGCACCCAGGCCTTGTACACCGAGCGCGTACTGGCCAGCGCCGGCATGGTCACCCGCAGCCTGACCGACCCGATCCGCACTATGGCCGAGCTTGCCGACTTCCAGCCCGACCTGATCATCCTTGACCTGTACATGCCGGCCTGCACTGGCCTGGAGCTGGCCAAGGTCATCCGCCACAGCGACCGCTATGTGAGCGTGCCGATCATCTACCTGTCTGCCGAGGACGACCTGGACAAGCAGCTGGATGCCATGAGTGAAGGCGGTGATGACTTTTTAACCAAGCCGTTTCGCTCACGCCACCTGGTCACCACCGTACGCAACCGCGCCGCCCGTGCCCGCCACCTGAAGGCGCGCATGGTGCGCGACAGCCTGACCGGGCTGTACAACCACACCCACATCCTGCAGCTGCTTGAAGACTGCAGCTTCCGCGCCCGCCGTGAGCAGCAGCCATTGAGCTTTGCCATGCTCGACATCGACCATTTCAAGAAGATCAACGACCGCCACGGCCACCCCATGGGCGACCGGGTGATCAAGAGCCTGGCGCTGTTCCTCAAGCAACGCTTGCGCAAGACTGATTTCATCGGCCGCTATGGCGGTGAAGAGTTCGCCATCGTCATGCCCAATACTGCGCTGGAGGCGGCGCACCAGGTGCTGGACGAGATTCGCCGGCGCTTTGCCGAGATTCTCTACCCGGCGCAGCCACGCGATTTGCAGTGCACTTTCAGTGCCGGGGTGGTGCAGCTGGATGAAGGGCTGGATACCCTGACAATGGCCAGTGCGGCGGATGAGGCGCTGTACCGGGCCAAGCATGCCGGGCGTAATTGTGTGGTCCGCGTAGAACCCTGAATCAGGTTTACCTGTACCGGCCTCTTCGCGGCTAAAGCCGCTCCCACAGGAACTGCGCTGCCTTCAAGTTGGCGCTGCCCCTGTGGGAGCAACTGTCTTGCTCAATTTCTAAAAGCTGGCGCGATCCCTGTGGGAGCGGGCTTGCCCGCGAACACGGGCGAAGCCCGTGCCATCCACCGCGGTGTCTT
>NZ_JBDJLK010000075.1:0-27471 GCF_039673335.1 Pseudomonas sp. TWI929 | reverse complement strand
CCCACAGACATACCATTGTCCTCCGGGCCTGTGGTGTACCTGTGGGAGCTGGCTTGCCGGCGATAGGGCCGGAACAGGCGATAACAAATCCAGGCTCCAGTCACCACCTCCAGGCTGCTCTTTTGCTTTGCAAGAGAAGACAATCCCATGACCGCCGAAACCCGTATCCACGAACTGCGTGCCGAGCTCGACCAGCACAACTACCGCTACTACGTGCTCGATGAGCCCAGCGTGCCCGATGCCGAATACGATCGCCTGTTCAACGAGCTCAAGGCGCTTGAAGCCGAACATCCGCACCTGGTAACCCCCGACTCGCCCACCCAACGCGTGGGTGGCGCGGCTTTGGCCGCGTTCAGCCAGGTACGCCACGAAGTGCCCATGCTCAGCCTGGGCAACGCCTTCGAAGAAGCCGACCTGCGCGAGTTCGGCCGGCGTGTGGTCGACGGGCTCGACCAGCCCGGCGCGGTCGACTACAGCTGTGAGCCCAAGCTGGATGGCCTGGCCGTGAGCTTGCTGTACCGCGACGGCCAACTGGTGCAGGGCGCCACACGTGGCGACGGCACCACCGGCGAAGACATCAGCGCCAACGTGCGCACCGTGCGCAATATCCCGCTCAAGCTGCAAGGCGAGGGCTGGCCGGCGGTGCTGGAGGTGCGCGGCGAGGTGTACATGAGCAAGGCTGGTTTCGATCGGCTCAATGCTTCCCAGGCCGAAGCCGGCGGCAAGACCTTCGCCAACCCGCGCAACGCCGCCGCCGGCAGCCTGCGCCAGCTGGACTCGAAGATTACCGCCAGCCGCCCGCTGGAGTTCTGCTGCTATGGCGTCGGCCAGGTGTCCGAAAGCATCGGCGACAGCCACATCGGCATCCTCGAGCAGCTCAAGGCCTGGGGCCTGCCGATCAGCCGCGAGCTCAAGCATGCGGCGGGTATCGAAGAATGCCTGGCCTACTACCGCGACATCGGCGAGCGGCGCAACAGCCTGCCGTATGAAATCGACGGTGTGGTGTTCAAGGTCAACAGCCTGGCCGCCCAGCGCGAGCTGGGCTTCCGCGCCCGCGAGCCGCGCTGGGCGATTGCCCACAAGTTCCCGGCCATGGAAGAGCTGACCGAGGTGCTGGACGTCGAATTCCAGGTTGGCCGCACCGGCGCGGTAACGCCCGTGGCGCGCCTGAAGCCGGTCAAGGTGGCTGGCGTGACCGTGTCCAACGCCACCCTGCACAACATGGACGAAATCGCCCGCCTGGGCCTGCGCATTGGCGACACGGTGATTATCCGCCGCGCCGGTGACGTGATCCCGCAGGTGATGCAGGTGGTGCTCGAGCGTCGTCCGGAAGATGCCCGCCCGGTAGAGGTGCCAAGCGAGTGCCCAGTGTGTGGTTCGCAGGTCGAGCGCACCCAACTGGTCAAGCGCAGCAAAGGCAAGGAAACCACCAGCGAAGGCGCGGTGTACCGCTGCGTTGGCCGCCTGGCCTGTGGCGCCCAGCTCAAGCAGGCGATCATTCACTATGTGTCGCGTCGCGCCATGGACATCGACGGGCTGGGTGAAAAAAGCGTCGAGCAGCTGGTGGATGAAGGCCTGATCGGCTCGCCGGCCGACCTGTACAAGCTGGAGTTCGAGCAGGTTGTTGGCTTGGAAGGCTTCGCCGAGGTGTCTACCCAGAAGCTGCTGGATGCCATTGAAGCCAGCAAGCGCCCGAGCCTGGCGCGCTTCATCTACGCCTTGGGCATCCCGGACGTAGGCGAGGAGACCGCCAAGGTACTGGCCCGCTCGCTGGGCAGCCTGGCGCGCGTGCAGCAGGCTTTGCCGCAGGTGCTGACTTACCTGCCGGACATCGGCCTGGAAGTCGCCTACGAGATCCACAACTTCTTCGAAGACGAGCACAACCAGAAGGTGATCCAGCAGCTACTCGACAGCGGTATGCAATTGCAGGACGAAGGCGAGCTGGCTGCCGAATTTGCCGCCAGTACCACCCTGGCCGGCATGATCGCCAAACTCGACATCGCCTCGGTCGGCCCGACCGGCGCCGAGAAGCTGGTGGCCAAGCTCGACAGCCTGGACAAGATCATCGCCGCCGACGGCATCGACCTGCGCCAGGCCCTGGCAGCCAAGCAGGCTGATGCAGTGCGTGAGTTCTTCAAGGATGAAGCGAACCAGAAGCTGGCGCGGGACATCGAAGCGCAGCTGTTGGCGTTCGGCATGCACTGGAGCAGCGAGAAGAAGGTTGCCGAAGGCTTGCCGCTGGCTGGCCAGACCTGGGTGCTGACCGGTACCTTGGAGCGTATGAGCCGCGACATTGCCAAGGACAAGCTGGAAAGCCTAGGGGCCAAGGTGGCCGGCTCGGTTTCTGGCAAGACCCACTGCGTGGTGGCCGGGCCGGGGGCGGGGTCGAAGCTGGCCAAGGCTAGCGAGTTGGGGGTGAAAGTGCTGGACGAAGATGCCTTCGTCGTCTTCCTGGCCGAGCAGGGCATCACCGTCTAAAAGCTTGCGCGACCTCTGTAGGAGCGGCCTAGTGTCGCGATCGGGCCGCAGCGCGGCCCCACTATCTACGCCTCGCCACCAGCATCGCCGGGGCCGCTTCGCGGCCCTACCGCGACACAAGGCCGCTCCTACAAGCCCTGCGCTGGTCTTGCTGCCGCCGCTCCCCTTGTAGGAGCGGGTTCGCCCGCGAATAGGCCGGTCCTGCCACCCCAACCCGGACAAGTCATTGAGAAATGATGACTTTTTCTCCTCCCAGAGGTTGTATCTGCCCTCAAGACCGGTACAATGGCGCCACTCGCTGCTCAGCGAGGCATGTAGTGGTGGCCCCATCGGTCCCCCCGCATTGATTACCCGTTAACCTGGTCAGGCCCGGAAGGGAGCAGCCATAGCGGGAACATCGAGTGCCGGGGTGTGGCTGGTGGGGCCGCCTCCATTACGTAAGTCCTTGAATTCTCAAGGATTTCTATCTCAAAAATCTCGAAGTGGACCAGTGCCGTAGGACACCTGAGTGGTGCACCATCGGCGCCATTCTAACTCCTATTTGTTCCTATCTCTATCAGGGGTCGATTGCGCCCTGTCGCTGCTCCTACCTAGGTGCAGGTTACGCTGTGCTCGTATCGTCGTTCTGAGGCGTTCGTTCGGTGGATGGCAAGTTGCAGTTGATTATGTAGAATTGTGCAATGTGATTCTTGATTTTCAGTGTGCAGTCATTTGCAATGACAGACTGTCAGTGTTGGATACTTCGGGGTGAGCGATCATGGATCGAGCGTACTGCATCAGTCTCAACAAAGAGGTTACTGCAAAAGAGGTAGTAGAGCTTTATCGCCAAAACGTAATTACGAAGAAAGACGATTTCGCATGCTTGGACGCATCCTGTAGGGCGAGGTATGTTTGTGCGAATTTAGGGCGAAGAACTTATAAGGTCGATCACTATTTCAAAACGGCACGGAGGACTGAAGGGCACTATCCGGGCTGTTCATTTGAGCCTAAGTATGCAGTTCCAACTCTCAATGTCTTAGGAAGGGGAAGGCGCGAAAGATCTTTAATAGCAGATGCTACGGAGATTGTGTTTGAAACTAAGCGTCGAAAAGGGTATTTTGGAGTTCCAGTCCGTAGATGGCAGTTCCCTGCTGATGACATAGTAAACCTTCGTTACGTGTCTAATCGTCCGTCTGGTGAAGGTTCGGGGGTGGCTAATCCGAAGTGCTACTCTATTGAAACGCTTTTAAATGGTGGGTGGTCCCTTCGTCGAGGGCTAGTTATTGATGGTAATTCGGGTACTATTAAGTCCGCCTTCGTTCCGGTAGATAACCAGAGCCCGGATGTCTATAGGCGCTTTATCTATTGCGGCTTGGCAATCAGTATAGATTCCTGCGAGAAGTATATATATTTTAAGTTTGGGCGATGCTTCTCGGTTCCGCATCATGGGGCTCCTGTTGTTGTTCGGCTTTTGGCAAATACTGTCTCTGAATCTGTAAATCAAGCGCGTGCATATTATCGAGCTCTGTTAGAGCGGCTTTTGGCGGTTGCTAAGGTTGTGAGTAAACGTCCGGAGAACCAATTTTTTCTTTATGTATTTGGTATTCCTAATTATGATGAGTCTAATGGTGTCTGGAATATAGATGTCGATAGTCTTGACCATATTTATATGGAGGGGCGGTGTCATCGCTCTGATCTTATAGCAAATATATATCGTGATCCAGAACTTAATGATCACTATTTTGTGTGATTTTTTGTGGTGCGATGGGTGGTTAGGTTTCCTTTGCTAAGGAATGAAATGATATCATGGAAACGGAAGAATTTCGCAAAGCGATAGATGGTGATGAGGGGTTCAAAAAGAAAAGAGCAAGCCTGTTCTATTTGTCTTTGCTGCTGTTCGCGATAGTGGTCAGCGGTGCAGATATAAAAGAGGCTAGCAGCCTGATTTTCAAGATTGAATTTACGAATCACGAAAATCTGCAATGGCTCTTGATAGCCGGGATTTTCTACAGCATGCTGCGTTACTACGCCTACTCAGAGGTTTATCGTGAACTGCTATTTGCCCAGTGGGCGAGCAAGTTTATTGATGATCCAAGAGTTTACTACTACCATCATCACAGTGAGGAAGTGCAGGGCCTATTAGGGAAGGCGGTAGATGCTTGGGGCGGGGATGAGCCGGGGTTAGTTGAGCCAGAGTACAGAAAAGCAGGGATTTTCAAACGAATCATTTCTTATCCGGCCAGAGAAGAGCATCCTGAGTATGGTGAGGTCTATTTTAAGAAGTTCATAGACCTTCGGAAATTCACCGAGAAATGGACTCGCAAGGACTTTTGGTTTTTAATGTCACTTGAATGGAAGTATCGGATAAATGCGTGGGTATCCCAGAGGGAAACTCTTGATCTTGTCGCCCCCTACCTTCTGGCAACTTGTGCTCTGGCTAGCTACTTTTACAAGAAGCTTATTTAGACAGTGGAGGCCGCACACGTAGCGGGAGTAACACCACATTCATGGTCAAGCCAGAGCGTAGCGATGGTCGCTGATGTGGCTGGAGGTCACGGAATGCGTGGGTTAGCGTTCTGCTGATTCTGTTAGAATTACATCAGACTATTAGTGGCTTCATTCTTTCTTATCGGTAAAATGAAGCCCGCTCTATGGCGGGCTTTTCGTAGTGGTCTGATTTGATAAGTTTATTTTTGCTTGGCGGCGTTGATATATCCTAGCCATAGTTTGGTGTCGCTAGGATTGCGACCGGGACGCCAGAATACTTCGCCATGAATTTCATCAGGGATTCGATACACAATTTTGGTTTTCATCGTAATTAGAGGATTGATCTTCTTAAACCAGATATTGTAACCCTCAAGCATGATAGGCTCTACTGAATCAAACTCATAGTCCTTGCCGTTATAATTGATAAAGAGGCTGCCAGCTACAGGGAGTCGGGACTCTGTGTCAAGATTTTTGAATGCCGCACGAATTACGAAAAAGCGAGATCCATCCCACTTCTTAGGCTCGGCGAACTTGTTGCCAGTATTTACAGATTTCCCATAGTAAGAACTGTCGGCGGAGATATTGAAGTAACCTACGTCGGCAGCCTTGGTCCTCAAGCTTGCATAAGCGACGTAATCTTTATAGGTATTCGCATCTTCACCTTTACCTAAAACGTTTTCAGCAACCTTACAGAAGAGGTAGTCATTAACCCCTTCGCGCTGCTCGGATTTCTTGGCATAGTTGCCTTGCACTGCATTTCTAGCGGTTAGGGCATCTTTAACTTTCTGCTCGGAAAAGGTATCGCTTGTGTATCTGGCGATGTAGCCATTCCCAGTTCCGAGCTTTTTATGGGCCTTTAACAGTGCTGGGTTTGGTGTTAGGCCGGATGCGGGAAATACACCCACGAAATCGCCTGTAACTGTGGATGTAGAGTTGTTGCCTGTTATGTACACCAAACTGTCTTCTACAAGAAGTGCTCTGGAGGCCGACTTTATTACTCCCTGTTCGGGCAGGGCAAGCTTCACAATGTAAGTATCGCACTGACTTTTGGAAAAGTAACCGTCACTCAGAATTTTCTTATACTGAGCATCATCAGCTGGCTTGCTTTCCGGCTTTGGGGTCGCTTTTGCAGCGACAACACTACCCGAAAAAGCGAAAGCTAACAGACTCGCAACTGCAATGTAATTTTTCACCACTACCATCTCTTGCACGATCTGATGGGGCATTTTGCCATTGCGAGGCGAGTGCGGCAATTGTCAGATGGTCAGGTGAGATGTTTTTAGATGAAATTCAATTTTCTGCCGAACGAAAAGTGCACTTTTGATGTGAACTCAAAATTCAGCCTGAAAAATAATGTATGGCAGGGTTGCGAGGCTGGCACGATTGGCCAGAAAACCAGCAAATCGGCTTAACCCATTTGGAAGGCCGACTTCTGTAAAGCTGATTAAATCATAAATAACTCTTGGCTATATAAGTCTATTTTTTTAGAACGATACGTTAAGAGAAAGCATCAAGCAGCGGACTGCTGTAGCGTTGAACTCACTACCACGCGGGGTGCGAAGCCCTTTCTTGTTCTAACATTCAGCGACCGATTCACCCACTACGCCTTGAGCGGCGTAGCATGACATTCTCGACGGTGAGGGGGATGATGCCAGCAAGCCACTTGGAGATACAAAATGCGCATGGTAGTGGATAGCAACCAGCTTCAAAGTCCTCGGCTGAGGACATTCCTTGAAGCCTCGACCTCAAATCGGGCGGTGCTGACAGACTACTCAGCAATGGAAGCCCTTCAAGGCGATCCGGTAAAGAGTATCTGCAATGCCATGAGGATACTGGGGGACTACCCTGAGCAAGTGATTGTCCTTCGAAACACACAGCTGATCTGTCAACTCAGCGGCAGAGCTGCCGGGCTGCAAAGGCGCTTGATCCACAATGGTCAGACTTCTGGTTTTCCTGACTATATCCGCAAGCTCAATGAGGCAGAACGCGGACATGGTCCTTTGATAGAGGAAATCCGAAAGATGGCTGTGGACGCAAGTGGGCAGCTACACAGAATGCTGGCTGATGCAGCGGATTTAGCACAAATCTTTGATAGCCTAGCAATCGACTTCGACAGAGAAGAGCGCCGAAAGATACGAGATGGCGAGCGTTTTACTGAAAAGATGGTAGATACATTGATCAAGGCAGTTATGCATGTCTCCATGACATTGTTCAGAAACCATCCACGATCCCCGCGAGTGCCGGTATTCAAAGAGTTGCACAATACGTTCATTTTCCGCAACTCCCTGTGCTGCTACCTTCTAGCCCTTGAGTGGGCTGCTATTGGCGGGGCCAAAACTGCAAAGGATCATAAGATACGTAATGATATGGTGGACTCTCATTTTATTACCTACGCCACATTCTTTGATGGGCTGCTGACAGAGGATGCAAAAGCGATGCGTCTCTACAAAAGAACAAAGGATATTTTAGCAGTGGCGTTTGGTTAGTGTGATCAGGTCGCATTGGCCAAAGGGGATCGAAAAAGCGCTGAGATGGGAACTCATCTGTGTGCTGCATGGTGGGGGCTTCTTGGTCATTGCCAATCATGCCCTTTGAAGGCGTCTGGATGTAGCGTGTACGCTGCTGCATCAGAGTGCAGCCGGAGGGTGTGCGAGAAAGTGCGCCACGGCTGGTTGATGGTGAGGGAAGGTATGTATACGGTTGGTTTGCAGTACACAAGGCGTGACTTATACGAGCTCCTCGATGTTCCTAAGGCGGAGCAGGGTGGTGATTGGCTAAACGGCTACCATCGCCATCGAAATGACTATTATGTCTTCTGCAATGTTGGTATGCCCGGTCGCACGGGGCATGACTACCCCAATCGCTGGGATGGGGAGAAGCTGATCTGGCACGGGAAGAATCGATCAAATTTCGAGCAGCAAGCAATTCGTAATCTGGTTTCCGGAGACTATCGGGTGTTTGTGTTCTACCGGGACGAAGATCGTGCTCCTTTTACATTCGCCGGTATTGGTCATGCTGTACCTCACCGTGATAGTGAATTCCCTGTAAGAATTGATTGGGTCTTTGGCTCTGATGAGATTGCCGGGGCTCCAGTATTCACGGATGAATACGCTGTCGGTGCACAGTACACCGAAGGCCAAAGGGTGCAGGTTTTAGTGAACCGTTACGAGCGAGATCGAAATGCTCGCGAGAAATGCATACGGCATCATGGTGTCATCTGCTGTGTGTGTGGGTTTGACTTTGGTGAAAGGTTTGGGGAGCTCGGTAGGGGCTTTATTCACGTACATCACATCGTGCCAGTGAGTGAAATCGGTGAGTCTTATGAGGTTGATCCAATCAAAGACCTCATCCCCCTTTGTCCAAACTGCCATGCGATGATTCATCGCCGTAATCCACCGTTGTCAGTCGATGAGTTGAAAGTTCTCATGTGAACTTCAATTGGTCTCACGAGGCGTATGGAGAATGACGGTGGTGATTCGGGATCGCAAATTTTTGCGAGAGGTGATAAGCCAAGCGCGAATTAGCCAATAGGAACCGTTCTTGATTTGGGAATACGTTGGGGTGGTTCTGTTTCGTCGCCCCTGATCTGAGTACAAAGGCATGGCTGGCGCCTGAGCTGTTACGCTGCCTTCACGCGTTGCACCGTAGATACTGCACAGCCCACAATCTCAGCAGTCTTGCGGAGACTCTTGCCTGCATCGAGGCATTCTTTGATGCGGTTATGAAGTGCCTGATCGACCTGTCTGCCCTTGTAAACATCTCTGGCCTTGGCATTCTCGATGCCCTCAGCCTGACGGCGGCGGCGATCTTCATAGTCCTTGCGTGCAACCACAGCGAGCATATCGAGCAACATCCCGTTCACAGCGTTGATCATTCCCTTGGTGAAGTCGTCTTGACCTTGGGTCGGCTTCAATGCGGCATGACTTGTAGCCAAGTCGAGAGACACTACGGTGACCTTCTTCGCTGCGATGATGGCTTTCAGGCTCGCCCAGTCATCAGGAGACAAGCGGGATAACCTGTCCACCTGTTCAATCAGTAATACATCGCCATCATGGCTATCGTCCAGCAAACGAAACAGTTCTGGTCGGTGGAGCTTGGTCCCCGATTCGTTCTCAGTGTAGAAAGCAGCGATCTTATGACCGTTTTCAGCAGCGAACTGAATCAGGGCGCCTTTGGCACGGCTGGCGTCTTGGGCGTCTGTGGAAGCTCGAAGGTATGCACGGATGAACATGATGGCTGGTGCCTTGTACCGTTTTTGATGTACCGATTTTAACTGTGCTCGTTAGGGTTGTCTATCGAGTTATTCGGTACACTCGTGTGGTGCCGTTTGCCTGTACTCGCTGATCTATACCCAAATGAACTCACCTCCACGGTATCCTTCCGGCGTTAGGTGATTCGATCTGACAACTCAAGGCTTTGTATCATTCTGGTGTTAACTGGGGATTTGACGTATGTGGTATCAGCCCCTCCGAGAATGGCGACCAGAAGTCGACATACCAACGCCTTCATTTGCAGTGTGACGTTTGTGAGATCTCCGTCAGGCTTGTTACCACCGTAAATCGAGAACCCTAAAGGTTCATCGAAGAATAGGGCTTCGTGGATGGCATCGTTACGGGCGATTGATAGGGGCGAAGCACCTGCTTTGCTTTCTGCCCATTTGGGTATGGGGATGTAGAATTTTTCACACATCCATTGGATTCGCCGTGCATGAGGCACGCGTAGGTTGGTCTTTTCCTTGACTTCGAGAAGCTTGAAACAACCATCTAATGCCATGTAGAGGTATTGAAACCGTTCAAAAGGAAGGCTCTGTGGGTACTGGGCCAAGAACAAAGCGTGGATGACTGCGGCGATTCTCTTGGGTGCACGAGGAGCATCGCGTTCCTGTTCTAGGAAATCGAGTGCCAAATGCACAGCTTCGATTAGGATGCGGCGGTTAAGGACGAAGTCAACGAGTTTGTGCGGCTTAACGGGAGTCGCATCAAGAAAGCCCGCCTCTGTAGTTGTCAGACGCATGCCAGTAAACAAGGATAGGCACCAGACTATGAAGTCGAGGTCGTGTTGGTCCTTGTTTCTATGGAGGGTCAAGGCATGAGTTTTAGGCAGTCCGAAGACGCGGCTGCTATAGGGCATTGATCGGACAATTCCGCTCACGAAGTTCAATCGCTGCTGTGGTCCCGGGTAGAGCCAGCCGTCGATGACATTCTCATCTTCGGCGATTAAGGATACGGTTTCCTCGTGATCTGGTAGGGTCAGGATGGAAAACCTTTCAGTCTCCAGATCGCAGCGTACTGGGTAGTAACCGAAGTTTGTGGTAATTCCGCTTGCCAGTGAATGCTGCGGTTTTCCGGGCATGGTTGTGGATGCCTCGTGCAGTTTAATTTGCGGTGTTCTAAAGCTCAGGAACGGAGCGAATCGATCCCTGAGGCGATTGCTTGGGCGTTTGTGTCCAAGGTTTGCAGGATGCCGAGCACATTGTCGTGCACGTTGGTTGATCCCCGCTGCTTGATCCAAAGCGAGAGTTCTTCAAGGCCAGCACGTAGGGCAGTCTGGTTGAGGTGCAGCAGCTCCAGCGTGTCAGCAGTGACTGAGATACGGTCGTCCATGTAGTAGTCCTATGAGGGGTCGAGCCTGAGTGTAGCGTCGATCTGACTGGCTACAGACCCTCAAGAAGCTCGGAAAGGGACATGCTCAGGCCGTCAGCAAGCACCTTGGCCGCTTCAAGGCTGGGGTTAGCTGTGCCTGTCTCGATGCGGGACATGTAGGTGCGGACAAAGCCGCATTTGTCAGCGAATGCCTCTTGGCTGAAGCCTTGGCTGCTGCGTAGTTCGCGGATTCTTTGGCCAAAAGCTTTTCGTAGGTGTTGGTTTGTCTGCATCCCCGCATGATGGTTTGACGCACTCTGATCGTGAACACACTGACTGATGACACACCAAGTGATACATTAGGTCAATCTCCACCTATCGGTGGGCAAGCGCAATCATGTCAGGACGGATCAACTATGAACGAAAAGCTCTTCGTATTGACTAGCCAGAAGAAGACCACCAGCCACGTGCTACACCTGCTGCTCTGCATACCAACGTTCGGCCTGTGGTTGATCGTCTGGCTGCTGGTTGCAGGTAGTAACAGCAAGCACAATGCACGGATACAGAAGCAGATGAGCCATGTGCTGGATTACAAGGTGCAGGGTTTGAGCGATGTTGAAACCTATCAACGTGTAGCGGCTGACGAAGCAGCCAGCAAACGTAGAAACGACCAGATTTTCGTCCTCACAGTTATTGCAGTGACTGTGGGATTGTTCCTGCTCATGAAGTAGCTTTCACCTAATGAGGTGAAACCAATTGCTCCGCACCGAAAGCGGCAAGCTTTCCGCTGGTTGCACTGTAGATGACCGTAGGTCAGGATCGTGGACACCTAACGGTGTAGAGGGGGTGAAAACCAACACCCCCAAAACCTACTAATCCGTTCTATCCACAGCTGACGCTGTTCCTGTGCACAATATCCGATCCGCAGGATTGAGCTTTGCACGATCAGAGCGTAGCTCTGGTAGCTGCTCGCATTCTTGTTGTCCAACCATGTTATTGGTTGGTTGGACTGGTACGATTGGCCGTCAGCGTCAGCTAACAATGATAGATATTTTCATTTGGGACAACTTTGTTGTTTGTTGTCCCGGTGTAAAATTTATCGATGGTGTTACGCCCAATGCTCCGCATTGAATCGCCTCTATAATAAATGCGACCGTATTACTCCCCCCTTCGGCGGAGAAGTCGCTCACGCGGCTTTCAGTCCTACCTGTGCAGCCCGTACTTCGTCACGCCACCTACGGATGGTCTTTGCCGATACGCCCGTTTCCCGCTCGATGGAGTTGACCCCCCGACCTTGTGCCAGCAGCTCCAACACCTCTGGTTTCTTTGGGTGTTGCTGCCGCTGTTGGGGTGTATAGCGATTTGGGAAGGTTACGATAGCAGCTGTGTCCGGCTGAGGCGGATAGTCTGCTTCGTACTCTTCCGCCGTCTTGAACTCGGTCAAGGTACGAAGATCGTAGTGCAGCTTGGCGAGCTCTTCCGGGCTAGGGTGGCACGCATCATTACAATCTTCCCACTCGCAGGCTTTAGGCTCAAAATCGATGCCGTCCATCTCGCTGATGAGGAACTGAGGGCGACTCTTCTTCATCCATTCAATGCACAACTCAACTGCCTTGACGTAGCGCCTCGCTTGTCGTTCGCCCAGTTGCAGCAAATCTTCTACTGCTTCGTTGGTGATGACAGGGAGAGCTCCCAGAATGTAGTTAATCTTGGCTACAGACAGTGGCAACTGTTGCTCTCGCTCTCCGTACCAATCCAAGCGTGCTACCCCTTCAATGATGTCCATAGCGAACTCAGGATAGGGCGCCCAATAGGTTTGGGGGCCGATGAACCCATAGAAGGGATTCAAAATCATCTTGGGCTTACGCCCACGATTGCCCTTGGGCTTACGTTCGGCCTTGATTTTGCTTATCGGTGCGTTGTCTGCCAGCCACTGATCGGCGTTGGCTGAAAATCTTGCATTCAATGCTTCCAGCTCTGCTGGCGGCAGCAGGCTAGTAGAGGGGCGGGATTCGGTAGTGCTGGGTGAATTCGAGGCGAGCGGGTACATCATCGGATTGGTCTCCTTTTCAAGTTAATCGCATAGGCATTCCTCTCAGGTTGTGCCGGTTTGGTTTGGTAAAACGCAGGCGTTAAAAAGCCCCCTTGCAAGGCACCAATTTCTTGGTGGTCGCGTGGAGGCTTCCGAATGTATGTCTACCTACTGGGTAGGGCGCTCACTCTACACGATTGCCGAAAAAAAGCAATCCTTAGGTATTGACTTTTTTAACGACCACGCCTGTAAAAACTATTTTGCCGTGCGGGGAACGCGCCTTGCTTAGTTCAAACGCTCCTTCAGCCCCATAAATACTGGGGTTGGAAATGAAAGACGGTAGGTGAACGTCAATTAGGTGGCAGTGTTTAACCAAGGTTTTTGCTGGGTTATTCGAAGTTATTTGATGTGCCTCATAGCCTCAACCATAGCCTTGATTGGTGTCCTGCTGCCGTAGATGCCGAAGGTTACGGAGCTGTCTTCGTGCCCCATCATGCGTTTGATTAGCGAGTCTTGCACGCCAGCATCACGCAAGTCATCGATGAAGGTGTGGCGGAAGCTGTGGAAGGTTTTGCGTGGGTCGGTGATGCCTTGCTTCGCCTTGTAGCGTCCGAACCATTTTGAGGCCGAATGTCCGAGCTTCCCACGTACTGCTTCAAGCTCAGGGAATAGTCGATCAGCACCAGTGCTTTTGACTGATTCTGCGTACTGCAATAAACCCTGCTCAACGAGCGACGGATGGAGGGGAAGAACACGGCGGCTGCTGGCATTCTTGAGACTCTGGCCTTCATGGCTGTCGTCAATGCGAATGCACGGGATGCCCTGTTGCTCAATGAAATCGTCCACACGCAGCTGGCAAAGCTCTTCAAGTCGTGCACCAGTGAACCGCCCAAGGAGTGGTAGCCAGTAGCGCCACGGATGTTTCCGTGCTTCTTTTCGAAGTGCCTCATGGTTCAGCAGGACAACTAAGTCGTGCCGCTCAAAGGATAATCGAGCTTCCTTCGCTGATCCTGTCATGACTTTCATGCCCGCCAGCGGGTTGTCTGCCACGTACCCGTTCGCCTTGCACCAGTTGAGGAAGGCCGTGAGTTTGCGTAGCCGGTTGTTCACGGTGACGGCAGTGATGGTCTTGTACGTGCTACCTGACTCAATCACCTGCTTCAGCGTCTTGCCCTTGAACTCGGGTCGCAAGCCGAAGTATTGCGGGCATAGGCTGAGCCGCTCCTTTAGCTGGCGTGCTTGGTGCACATCGAAGGCTTTGGCGGGCATGTCACCCATCAACTCGAACAGGTCTGATAAGGCTCGCTCGACTTCCTCGGTGCTGCCCTGTCGCCATGTGCCGCCGCGTTTGCCTTCTTCTATATAGAGCTTGGACAGGGTGGCGAGCGTAGGACCGTCGCTCTGTGGCTTCGCTGTAGTCGCTGTAGCTCTTCGTGGTGCAACCATGGTGGTTGGCTGAGGGGTAGAGTCTCGCCACTGCGTGCATAGTGCACGCAGCGTCTCAGGGGCTGTCAGAGGATGTTCAGTTAGGTGGCAATGCACTTGCTGAGCTAAGGAGCTGGCAAGGAACAATGCAGCCTGACGTTCTCGCACACGCAGGCATATGCGTAAGGTTTGACGCTGATGGAATAGATGCTTCGGTAGTCGCAGATTGAGGTAGTAAACGGACTGGCGGCGGACGATGTAGGCCATAGGAGAGCACCAGAGTGGACCAATAAAGTGGACCAATTGAGTGGAACAATTCTGGTCACACCCCGGACTTTGAGCGTGCATGCTGACTATCTGCACGAGTATATGGCGAACTACCTCATCAGCCTGAAACCCTTACCCCATAAGGCCCACATTGATTACCGAGCATGCTTGCATGCCCCATGGTCAGGCCCGGAAGGGAGCAGCCATAGCGGGAACATCGAGTGCCGGGGTGTGGCTGGTGGGGCCGCCTCCATTTCCGGGGTCGGAAAACCTCAATCTGCTGCGAACGCCTTCGTTCTATCCTGCTTCTCACCCAATGCTCCTGCCGCCGACAGCTTCATCAGCCGCTGGAATTTCGGGCATGCCAAATGATCTTCCTCAGGGCACTGTGCCGCATGTCGCAAGCCTTTGCTCATTGCCTGTAAGCGCCTGATCCGTGCATCCAGTTCATCGGCCTTGTGTAGCAGCTTCTGCCGGTCGACCTGCAAGTCGACCAGCATCGCCCCCACCTCATCCAGCGAAAACCCCGCAGCCTGCCCCAGGGCGATCAGCGCCAACCGGTCTGCCACATCGGCTGCAAACTGCCGACGCTGGCCGTGCCCGGCGAGCGATTTGAGTAGGCCTTTCTTCTCGTAGTAACGCAGCGTCGAGGCAGGTACGCCTGTGCGTTTGGCAACGTCGGCAATGTCCATTTCGGGCCCTTGACTTGAAGTTGACTTCAACTTCTATGCTGCGCGGCATGGTGATGACCGTCAATCTTCGAGGGCCTTTTCAATGACGATTACTGCGATTTTTTCAGCTGCCTGGCCGATTGGCATTGGTGCAACGGTGGTGATGGACTTGTGGGGGCTGCTGTTGAGGCGGCTGGGTGTCGCCACGTTGAACTTCGCCATGGTCGGGCGTTGGGCCGGGCATTTGTTGCGCGGGCGTGTGCGGCATCAGGCGATTGCCAAGGC
This sequence comes from Pseudomonas sp. TWI929, assembly GCF_039673335.1. Taxonomy (NCBI): domain Bacteria; kingdom Pseudomonadati; phylum Pseudomonadota; class Gammaproteobacteria; order Pseudomonadales; family Pseudomonadaceae; genus Pseudomonas; species Pseudomonas sp. TWI929. The sequence goes on along the minus strand of NZ_JBDJLK010000075.1, from coordinate 12,265 downwards.
GGAGCCGGTGCGGCATGAGTTGGCGTGGGGCTGGGTGATTCATTACACCATTGGCGTGCTGTTCGCGATGCTGCTGGTTGCGATCGTGGGGGAGGGCTGGTTGCTGGCGCCTACCTTGTTGCCTGCGCTGGTGGTTGGTGTGGTGACCGTCGCGGCACCGTTGTGCTTCATGCAGCCGGCGATGGGGGCGGGGTTCTTTGCGTCGAAGACACTGACGCCTGCGCGTAACTGCCTGAAGAGCCTGGCCACGCATTTTGTGTTTGGCGTGGGGTTGTTCCTGAGTGCGGACTTACTGGCTTTAGTGTGAGACGGAGAGCTCGCTCAGAGCCAGCGTGCAATCAATATCCCAGCTATCAGCATTATCGCTGCAGACGCTGCGCCGAGGTAAAACAGCAATACGCCCGTCCAGGGTGAGGATGTTCTGAGCTTGCGCAACTCCTCATCGAGCATCTCGGCTTCGCTCTGTAGGTTTTGAGTGGGAGCTTGGGTGGCACGGCGCATTTGCGATTCCTTGTGGCTGGATGTATGAACGCTCAGGTCAAGTTGGCTAAGGGCATGATGCCTGCGATGGCGCTGGTAACTGCAGGCAAGGTGTGTTTTTAGATGGATCTGACATCAGCCTGAGAAAACTCCTACGGGACAGATAAGTGCGGCGAATTATCCTACGATCTCCGTCGACTCCCGTCTGATTGTCCCGGGAAACCCCGCCCACTAGGCTTTTGCGGTCGCTGTCGGTTCAGCGATCGGGTGTGGAAGCCTGAGTGGTTTGGCGGCTGTCGATATGACAGTTGTACGTGGGAGGCCTTCGTGCCTGCCGGGTTCGCCATACCCCTGGTCTTCCACCCCGCGTACAACTGTCACCCTACGTGTGGAAGCGAAAGGGTGTCCTTAGCCCGGTATGGTGAACTCATGAAAAAACTGGTCCCCGATCCACCCCACGTTTTCGACCTTCCCCAAGGTAAATCCCTTTCCCGCGCTATCCATGAAGGCATCGTGCCGATGGAGTTAGCGCTGATGAATGTCACCCACTACCTGATGTTTGCCTATAGCGACAGCCGGCGGGCGCTGGAACGCATCGAGGACGAAGAGACTCGGCAGTTGCTGGAGCATGGGTTGCGGGCTATGCAGATTGCCTGGGGGCAGGCGGATGCTGTAGCTCTGGCGGTTGAGCGGCGGTGAAGTTACAGGCGCTGGTGGCTTGCAGGCAATTGCGTGCTGGCTGCCAGGTTTTTGGCTTGGGTTGTTTGGTGCCAACGAGATCGAGCGCCGCCCGCGCGGCGCATCGCGAGCAAGCTCGCTCCTACATCTGTTTCGGGCCAGTATTGCCTGTGCCAGCGCGCGCGACCGCCTTGTTGGTCCCACACGATATTGAGGTGAACGCCAAGGGCGCGCGCCTCTACCTCAGGAATAATTGGCCCGAAACAGATGTAGGAGCGAGCTTGCTCGCGATGCGCCGCGCGGGCGGCGCTCGATCTAACAGGCAATAAAAAACTGTCGGCGTACAGCTGTCAGCCCCCCCCCAAATCAAGGCCGAGTCGCCAAAACCCCCATCCCCCCATACCGCTGCACAATCCGCTCGATCTCCCCTGACTGCTTCATCCGGACCAGCGCCCGCAGTAGCCCTTGTGTCGGTATCGCCGGGTCATTGCGCACCATGCACCCCAGGTCCTGTTCCTCCAGCACAGCCAGCGTCTGCAACTGCCGATCTGCCGGCTGACCTTGATTGAACCACTGCAACGACAGCTGGTTGCTCACCGCATGCCGATAGCGCCCGGCCTGCAGTTTTTGCAGCACCAGCAACTGGCTGCGGCTGTCCTCACGGCGCAGCCGGCCCTGGTCCAGCAGCGGTTGCAGGGTCGAGTAGGTGTAGCCCAGCACCGTGCCGATAGCCTGGGGCGGTAGTTGCTCCGGCGGCATCGGGGTGCTGTCGCCGACGCGCCCCACCAGCAGGTCGCGCTGGTGAATCAGCGGGATGCTCCAGACAAAATCGCCCGGGCGGTCGTTGAACCACTGGGTGCTTACATAGCAGCGCACATCGATATCGCCGCTGTTCATGGCCTCCTGCAAGCGCAGGCGGGCCATCACGTGAAACTCTGGGCGTACGCCAACTTCCCTGGCCATGGCTTGCATCAGGTCGTACACCAGGCCTTCCACCGGCTGGTCGCCTTCAATGCGCACCAGCGGCATACTCCAGCTTTCGGCGACAGAAAAGCGCAGCACGGGCTGATCAGCCAGACTGTAGGTGGTCCAGAGCAGTAACAGGGCCAGCAGTCTTCGCAAAGGCAATCCTCCCTGGATAGCGCGCCAGTATCAAAGCTTAGACGACTCGCGCAGGGTGCAATTTTGCCCCCGCTCCGCTAGCATTAGCGATCTTCCGCTCGATCAGGCTACGATGGTTTTTCGATGAGTTATCAGGTTCTTGCACGTAAATGGCGTCCGCGCTCGTTCCGCGAAATGGTCGGCCAGACCCATGTGCTCAAGGCCTTGATCAATGCCTTGGACAACCAACGCCTGCACCATGCCTACCTGTTCACCGGTACCCGTGGCGTGGGCAAGACTACCATCGCCCGTATCATCGCCAAGTGCCTTAACTGCGAAACCGGCATCACCTCCACGCCCTGCGGCACCTGTTCGGTGTGCCGGGAGATCGACGAGGGCCGCTTTGTTGACCTGATCGAGATCGATGCCGCCAGCCGCACCAAGGTCGAAGACACCCGCGAACTGCTCGACAACGTGCAGTACGCCCCCAGCCGTGGCCGCTTCAAGGTCTACCTGATCGACGAAGTGCACATGCTCTCGACCCACTCGTTCAACGCCTTGCTCAAGACGCTGGAAGAGCCGCCACCTTACGTCAAGTTCATCCTCGCCACCACCGACCCGCAGAAGCTGCCGGCCACCATCCTGTCGCGTTGCCTGCAGTTCTCGTTGAAGAACATGAGCCCGGAACGGGTGGTTGAGCACCTCAGTCACGTACTGGCCGCCGAAAACGTGCCTTTCGAGGCGGATGCCCTGTGGCTGCTGGGCCGCGCGGCCGACGGCTCGATGCGCGATGCCATGAGCCTGACCGACCAGGCCATCGCCTTTGGCGAAGGCAAGGTGCTGGCCGCCGATGTGCGGGCCATGCTCGGCAGCCTCGACCATGGCCAGGTTTATGGTGTATTGCAGGCGCTGCTTGAGGGCGACGCCCGGGCCTTGCTGGAGGCCGTGCGCAACCTGGCCGAGCAGGGGCCGGACTGGGCTGGCGTGCTGGCCGAGATGCTCAATGTGCTGCACCGCGTGGCGATTGCCCAGGCACTGCCGGAGGCAGTGGACAACGGCCAGGGCGATCGTGACCGAGTGCTGGCGCTGGCTGCGGCACTGCCGGCCGAGGATGTACAGTTCTATTACCAGATGGGCCTGATTGGCCGCCGCGACCTGCCCTTGGCGCCAGACCCGCGTGGCGGCTTCGAAATGGTCCTGCTGCGCATGCTGGCGTTCCGCCCGGCCGACACCGACGATGCACCGAAGCCGGTACTAAAGCCAGTGGGGATCAGCCAGGCCACAGCTGATCCTGCAACGCCGGTGGCAGCGCCAACGGTTGCCGTGGCGCCGCCAGCTGCTGCTGTCGTGGAGCCTGCTGCCGCCGCGCCCCAGGTCCAGGCGCCCGCGCCGGTCGAGCCAGTGCCAGCGGCGGTTGTCGAGACCGTGCCGGTTGTGGAGCCTGCCCCAGTTATCGAGCCTGAGCCAGCGGCAGAGGTAATCGACCTGCCCTGGGAAGAGCCCGCTGCAGCGCCAGCGCCGGTCATGGCAGAGCCCGAGCCTGCGCCGGTACCTGCACCCGCTCCCGTAGCCGTTGCTCCAGCTCCGCAGGCCGCTCCGGCCCACGACGATGAGCCGCCGTTCGACCCGTCCGCCTACGCCGCCGTAGGCATGGACCGCGACGATGAGCCGCCGCTGGACGAAGACTATTACGAAGGCGAAAGCGACCCGGTCGGCTTCAGCTACCTGGATGAACTGGCCGAGCACGTCCAGGAAGAAGCCCCCAAGCCTGCGGCCGAGCCGCTGCCAGCGGCCAAGCCGGCCACTGGCCTGGCCCTGCAATGGCTGGAATTATTCCCACAGTTGCCTGTGTCCGGTATGACAGGCAACATCGCCGCAAACTGTACGCTGATTGCCGCCGATGGTGATGACTGGCTGCTGCACCTGGACCCTGGCCAGGGCGCGCTGTTCAACGCCACCCAGCAGCGGCGCCTGAACGAGGCGCTTAACCAGCACCTGGGGCGAACATTGAACCTGCGCATCGAGCTGATTTTGCCCGAGCAGGAAACCCCGGCCCAGGCGGCAGCGCGCAAGCGTGCCGAGCGCCAGCAGGACGCGGTCACCTCGATCGAGCAGGATCCGTTGATCCAGCAGATGATCAAGTTGTTCGGTGCCAAGGTGCGGCAGGATACTATTGAGCCTGTAGAGGCCCTGGTCAATCAGGGCCAGTAACGGATAACCATGCGGCCGGCCCGGTGCCGGGCCGCATCACATGACCCAATCGAGGTATACCCCCATGATGAAAGGTGGCATGGCCGGCCTGATGAAGCAGGCCCAGCAGATGCAGGAAAAGATGCAGAAGATGCAGGAAGAGCTGGCCAACGCCGAAGTCACCGGCCAGTCCGGTGGCGGCCTGGTGAGCGTGGTGATGACCGGTCGTCATGACGTCAAGCGCGTCAGCATCGACCAGAGCCTGATGTCGACTGACGAAGACGACAAGGAAGTGCTGGAAGACCTGATCGCCGCTGCGCTGAACGACGCCGTGCGCAAGGTCGAGCAGAGCAGCCAGGAAAAAATGGGCGGCATGACCGCCGGCATGCAACTGCCGCCGGGCTTCAAGATGCCGTTCTAAGGCATTGCGATACTGAAAACCGCCGCTGACAACAGCGGCGGTTTTTTTGTGCGTACTCGCAGCCGCCGCGGTCTGCTTCTATTGTGGGCCGCTCTCACAAAAAAGCAGACCGCGCCGGCATGGAGGTGGATTTGACGCCACCGCCCCTGCTGGGTATAAACCGCCTCTTATTGAATTGTCAGGCCTTTCCCATGAGCTTCAGCCCCCTCATCCGCCAACTGATCGATGGCCTGCGCATTCTGCCAGGTGTCGGCCAGAAAACCGCCCAGCGCATGGCCCTGCAACTGCTTGAGCGTGACCGCAGCGGTGGCCTGCGCCTGGCCCAGGCCTTGACCCAGGCCATGGAAGGGGTGGGGCATTGCCGCCAGTGCCGCACCCTCACCGAGCAGGAGCTGTGCCCGCAATGCGCCGACCCGCGCCGCGACGACACCCAGCTGTGCGTGGTCGAAGGGCCGACCGATGTGTATGCGGTGGAGCAGACTGGCTACCGTGGCCGTTACTTCGTGCTCAAGGGGCACCTGTCGCCGCTGGACGGCCTGGGGCCGGAGGCGATCGGCATTCCGCAGCTGATGGCGCGGATTGAGGAGCAGGGCACCTTTACCGAGGTGATCCTGGCGACCAACCCGACGGTAGAAGGTGAGGCGACGGCGCATTACATAGCGCAGTTGCTGAACGAGAAGGGGCTGGTGGCGTCGCGGATAGCCCATGGCGTGCCGCTGGGGGGCGAACTGGAGATGGTGGATGGCGGGACCTTGGCCCATGCCTTTGCCGGGCGGCGGCCGATTTCGCTCTGATTCAGAATTGTTGGGGCCGCTTTGCGGCCCATCGCGACACAAGGCCGCTCCTACAGGGGTACGCAATCTCCTGTTGGAGCGGCCTTGTGTCGCGATGGGCTGCAAAGCAGCCCCAAAAGCCAACTCAGTATTCGCTGAGGGAAAACTCGGTCAGGCAGAAAGTAGGCACCCCAGCCGCCTGCAGCCGGCGCGACCCGTCCAGCTCCGGCAAATCAATGATCGCCGCCGCCTCGAACACCTGCGCCCCGGTGCGGCGTACCAGGTTGGCCGCCGCCAGCAGGGTACCGCCAGTGGCGATCAGGTCATCGAAGATCAGCACCGAATCGCCTTCACACAGGCTGTCGGCATGCACTTCCAGGAAGGCTTCGCCGTACTCGGTCTGGTAACCCTCGCTCAGCACGTCAGCCGGCAGCTTGCCTTGCTTGCGGAACAGGATCAGGGGCTTGTTCAGCTGGTGGGCGATGATCGAGCCGATCAGGAAGCCCCGTGCGTCCATGGCGCCGATGTGGCTGAACTCAGCCTCGACATAGCGCTCGATGAACTGGTCGGCCACGTAGCGCAGCCCGCGCGGCGACTGGAACAGCGGGGTGATGTCGCGGAAGATTACCCCCGGTTTGGGGAAGTCCACTACCGGGCGGATCAGGGCTTTGAGGTCGAAGGCGTCGCTGTGCATTGTTGCGGGTATCCTGGGGAAACGAATGCCCAAGTATACCCGCTAAACGCCGGCCTCAGGCCTCGATTGCACCACCGGCCAGCGCGCACAGCTGGATCGGGTCGAGGATATGCACTTCCTTGCCCTCGGCGCGGATCAGGCCGTTCTGCTGGAAGCGGGTGAACACCCGTGACACGGTTTCCACTGCCAGGCCCAGGTAATTGCCGATTTCGTTGCGCGACATGCTCAGGCGGAACTGGTTGGCCGAATAGCCGCGGGCGCGGAAGCGTGCCGACAGGTTGACCAGGAAGGTGGCGATACGCTCGTCGGCGGTCTTTTTCGACAGCAGCAGCATCATTTGCTGGTCATCGCGGATTTCCCGGCTCATTACCCGCATCAGCTGGCGGCGTAGCTGCGGCAACTGTACCGACAGTTCGTCGAGGCGCTCGAAGGGGATTTCGCAGACCGAGGTGGTTTCCTGGGCTTGGGCCGACACCGGGTAGGCCTCGGTGTCCATGCCTGACAGGCCGACCAGCTCGCTGGGCAGGTGGAAGCCGGTGATCTGCTCTTCGCCGCTGTCGCTGAGGCTAAAGGTTTTCAGGGCGCCGGAACGTACGGCGTAAACCGAGCCGAAATTGTCACCTTGGCGGAACAGGAACTCGCCTTTTTTCAGCGGCCGGCCACGCTTGACGATTTCATCCAGTGCATCCATGTCTTCCAGGTTCAGCGAAAGAGGCAGGCACAGGGGGGCCAGGCTGCAATCCTTGCAATGGGCCTGGTTGTGTGGGCGCAGTTTGACTGGCTCGGACATTTTCAATCGATCCTTGTGGGAAAGCACACATAAGACGTAAGGGTAACTCACGGCGTAGGGTGTAGGCCAGCGTGCGCTATTGTGGTGCGAGCTGGCCAGGCCCCGGCGGGTGCGCGCCGGGGGCTTCGCTGTGCCCATAGTGTGCCTGACAAGGACGCTTGTCCATGCGGTGGAACGACTCGGTTTCAGATCACCCGCGAGAAGCGCTGGCGGTTGTGCATTGCCAGGTAGGCGTCGAATACCATGCACACTGAGCGCGCCAGCAGGCGGCCGGCCGGCAGGATGCGGATGCCCTTGTCGTCCAGGCTGATCAGGCCGTCGCGCTGCAAGGTCAGCAGCTCGGGCCAGAGGTCGTTGAAGTAGCCACGGAAATCAATGGTGAAGGCCTGTTCGATCGGTTCGAAATCCAGCTCGAAATGGCAGATCAGCTGCTGGATCACCGCTCGGCGTATGAGGTCGTCGTGGTTGCAGAGCAGGCCGCGCTGGGTCGCCAGCTGGGCGTTGGACAGGCTGTCCTGGTAGGTGTTGAGGTCGCTGCTGTTCTGGCAGTACAAGTCGCCGATCTGGCTGATGGCCGACACGCCCAGGCCAATCAGGTCGCAGTGCCCGTGGGTGGTGTAGCCCTGGAAGTTGCGCTGCAGGGTGCCTTCTTCCTGGGCGATGGCCAGTTCGTCGTCGGGCAAGGCGAAGTGGTCCATACCGATGTAGCGGTAGCCGGCAGCGGTCAGTTGGTCGATGGTGGCGTGCAGCATCTCCAGCTTGGCAGCAGCGCTGGGCAGGTCGTTGCTGTCGATGCGCCGCTGTGGCATGAAGCGCTCGGGCAGGTGGGCGTAGTTGAATACCGAGAGGCGGTCGGGCTGCAGGCGGATCACTTCTTCGACGGTGCGGGCAAAGCCTTCCGGGGTTTGCTTGGGCAGGCCGTAGATCAGGTCGAGGTTGACCGAGCGGAACTGCAGCGTGCGCGCCGCCTCGATCAGGGTGCGAGTCTGCTCCAGGCTTTGTAGGCGGTTGACCGCGCGCTGCACCGCCGGGTCGAGATCCTGCACGCCCAGGCTGACGCGGTTGAAGCCCAGTTCGCGCAGCAGGCCCATGGTCGACCAGTCGGCTTCGCGCGGGTCGATCTCGATGCCGTAGTCGCCGGAATCATCGTCCAGCAGGTGGAAGTGCTGGCGCAGGGTGGCCATCAGCTGGCGCAGTTCCACATGGCTGAGGAAGGTGGGTGTGCCGCCGCCGAAATGCAGCTGTTCAACACGCTGTTTAGGCTCCAGGTGGCAGGCGACCAGCTGGATTTCCTGTTCCAGGCGCTGCAGGTAGGGCGCGGCGCGGGCGCGGTCCTTGGTGATGACCTTGTTGCAGGCGCAGTAGTAGCAGATGTTGGCGCAGAACGGCACGTGCACGTACAGCGACAGCGGGCGCACCGCCCGACGGCTCTCGCGCAGGGCGTGGAGCAGGTCGAACGAGCCCACCTCGCTGTGCAGTTGCACGGCGGTCGGGTAGGAGGTGTAGCGTGGCCCGGCGAGATCATAGCGGCGGATCAGGTCGGTGTCCCAACGAATGTCGTCGAGCATGTGGGCGGTCCCCGGAAAGAGCAGCAGTGCACCGGAGTCTATGGCCGTCTGTAGGAATCTGTTTTGATTTGTATCAAGGGCATTGGGGGCCGCAATGCGGCCCCATCAATGCCCCATCAACCAATGCTGGTGCGGCCCAGGCATGGTCCAGATGCCAAACAGTATCACCAGCACCCCGCCAGCCACCCGCACACTACGGCGTCTCAACAAAGCGTTTACTCGTTCAGCCGCCAATCCGGTAGCCAGCAGCACCGGCCAGGTCCCCACCCCGAACGCCAGCATCAACGCCGCGCTGTACCCGGCATTGCCCTGGCTGGCCGCCCACAGCAAGGTGCTGTACACCAACCCGCACGGCAGCCAGCCCCACAAGGCGCCCAGCAACAGGGCCCGGGGCAGGCTGGACACCGGCAGCAAGCGTGATGCCAACGGCTGGATATGCCGCCACAGGCCGCGGCCCAGGGCCTCGATACGGGTCAACCCGCTCCACCAGCCGGCCAGGTACAGCCCCATGGCAATCAACAGCAATGCTGCCACCACCCGCAGCGCCAATGCCGCCGGGCTGCTGGCCACGGCCCAGCCGGCCAGGCCCAGCAACAGGCCCGCGCAGGCATAGCTGAAAATGCGCCCGAGGTTGTATGCCAGCAGCAGGCGCAGGCGTTTGCCACGCTGTTCAGGCGGGATGGCCAGGGTCAGGGCGCCCATCAGGCCGCCGCACATGCCCAGGCAATGGCCGCCGCCAAGCAGGCCGAGGATCAGCGCCGAGCCCAGCAGGGGAAGCAGGTCAGGCACGGGGTGGTGGTTCCTTGTCGGCGTCGGCCGGGGTGTCTTCAGGCTTCACCGCCGCCTGGTGGCGCGGGTCCTGATCGTCGAAGAGGATGCTGTGGGCAGGGCTTTCAAGATCGTCGTACTGGCCGCTGTCCACCGCCCAGAAGAAGATGTACACGGCCACGCCGACCAGCAGCAGGGCTGCGGGGATCATGACATAGAGGGCGGGCATGGCGTCTTTCTCCCAGGCAGGGATGCTTCATTGGTCGGCAAACCTGATACCCGCGGCATGCGAGTCAGGCGCAGGGCATTGAGCACCACGATCAGCGAACTGACCGACATGCCGATGGCCGCCCACACCGGGGTGATCCAGCCGAGCGCGGCAAACGGCAACATCAGGCCATTATACAGGGTCGCCCACAGCAGGTTCTCGAGGATGTTGCGGCGGGTACGGCGGGCCAGGTCGAAGGCTTGCACCAACGCCTGCAGGCGGTTGGACAGCAGCACGGCGTCGGCGCTGGTCTTGGCCAGGTCGGTGGCGCTGCCCATGGCGATGCTGATGTCGGCAGCGGCCAGCACCGGCACGTCGTTGACCCCGTCGCCCAGCATCAGCACCTTGTGCCCGGCCGCCTGCAAGGCTTTGAGCCGGTCCAGTTTGTCGTCTGGGCGCAGGCCACCGATGGCCTGGTCAATGCCCAGCTGCGCGGCCACTTCGGCAACCATCGGTGAGCTGTCGCCCGACAGCAGCAGCGTGCGCCAGCCACGGGCCTTGCAGGCGGCGAGCAGGGCAGGGGCATCTTCGCGCAGGCGGTCGTCCAGGCCAAACCAGGCCAGTGGCCCCTGGCGGTCGCCCAGCAGCAGCCACTGGCCGCGCGGCTCCGGTACGCCGGGGATTTCCGCGCCGCTCAGGGCGCAAACGAAGGTGGCTTGGCCAATGCGCAGGCGTTGGCCGTCGACCAGCCCTTCCAGGCCAAGCCCGGGCACGCTCTGCACATCATCGGCAGGTGTGGTGGTACGGCCGAAGGCGCGGGCGATGGGGTGTTCGGAGCGGTTTTCCAGTGCTGCGGCCAGGGCCAGGCAGCGGTCGGCGGCCAGGCTGCCGAGCGGGCGGATGCTGCGCAAGGTCAGGCGGCCCTCGGTGAGGGTGCCGGTCTTGTCGAAAATTACCGTGTCGATCTGGTTCAGGCCTTCCAGCACGTGGCCGCGGGTGACCAGCAGGCCGAGCTTGTGCAAGGTGCCAGTGGCGGCGGTCAGCGCCGTTGGCGTCGCCAGGGACAGCGCACAAGGGCAGGTCGCCACCAGCATGGCCAGCACGATCCAGAACGCCCGTGTCGGGTCCAGGTGCCACCACCACAGGCCGATGGCCACCGCAGCCAGCAGCGAGAACAGCAGGAACCACTGCGAGGCCCGGTCGGCGATTTCCGCCAGGCGCGGCTTTTCGGTCTGGGCGCGCTCCAGCAGGCGCACGATGGCCGACAACCGCGAATCGTGGCCGAGGGCTTCGACTTCCACGTTCAAGGTGCTTTCGACATTCAGCGTGCCGCCGGTGACCCGTTCGCCAACCCGGCGTGGCTGCGGCAGGTATTCGCCGGTCAGCAGCGATTCGTCGACGCTGGAGCGGCCTTCGACGATGCGCCCGTCGGCAGGGATTACCGCGCCTGGCAGCACCTGCACCGTATCACCACACTGCAGCTCGCTAAGCAGGATGCGCTCGCTGCGGCCGATGGCATCCAGGCGCAGGCACGAGGCCGGCAGCAGGTTGACCAGCTGCGCCGTGGCGGCGGCGGTGCGTTCGCGGGCGCGGCGCTCCAGGTAGCGACCGGTGAGCAGGAACAGGGCAAACATGCCCACGGTGTCGAAATAAAGCTCGCCGCTGCCGGTGATGGCCGTCCAGATCCCGGCGCCGAAGGCCAGACCGATGGCCAGCGACACTGAAACGTCCATGGTCAGGTGGCGGGTGCGTAGGTCGCGTGCCGCGCCCTTGAAGAACGGCGCACAGCTGTAGAACACGATGGGGATGGTCAGGAACAGCGCCACCCAGCGCAGGATGGTGTGCAGCTCGGGTGACAGGTCGATGTTGAATTCCGGCCAGGTGGCCATGGTCGCCATCATTGCCTGGAACCACAGCAGCCCGGCCACGCCCAGGCGGCGCAGGGCGCTGCGGTTTTCCCGGGCCAACTGCTCAGCAGCCTGGTCGGGCTGGTAAGGGTGGGCGGCATAGCCGATCTGGCGCAGCTCGGCGAGCAGGCGCGAGAGCGGTTGCTGCTTGTCGTCCCAGTTCAGCAGCAGGCGGTGGTTGGACAGGTTCAGGCGCGCTTCGGCGACGCCGGGCAGGTTGCGCAGGTGCTTTTCGATCAGCCAGCCGCAGGCGGCGCAACTGATGCCCTCGACCAGCAGGGTGGCTTCAGCCAGCTCGCCCTGATGGCGGACGAAGGTTTGCTGCACGTCGCTGCGGTCGTACAGGGCCAGCTCGTCCTGCAGTTGCCTGGGCAGTGCTTCGGGGTTGGCGCTGTTGTCGCTACGGTGCTGGTAGTAGTGCTCCAGGCCACCGGCGACGATCGACTCGGCCACCGCCTGGCAACCGGGGCAGCAGAACTGCCGGGGCTGGCCGAGGACCACGGCGGTGAAGCGGCTGCCGGCAGGGACGGGCAGGGCGCAGTGGTAGCAGGGGGTGGGTTGGGTCATCACATCATTGCCTTACACAAATCGCTGGCTGGACACTGTACCTGTGGGAGCGGGTTTACCCGCGAATGCGTCAGATCAGTCAATGATGTTTTCAGGGCTGACGCATTCGCGGGTAAACCC
>NZ_JBDJLK010000074.1:0-27510 GCF_039673335.1 Pseudomonas sp. TWI929 | reverse complement strand
CTCCCCACCCACCCCTCTCAATTCGGCCGCCCTCCCCCCCCCCCCCCCCCCCCCCCACCCCCCCCGCTCCCACAGGGATTGCGCAGGCCTTGGATAGCACAAATGAAAACGGGGCCTTGCGGCCCCGTTTTGCGTTACAGGTAGTAAGCCTTCAGCGGCGGGAAGCCGTTGAATTCCACTGCGCTGTAGCTGGTGGTGTAGGCACCGGTCGACAGCCAGTACAGGCGGTCACCGATGGCCAGGTTCAGCGGCAGGCCGTACTTGTAGTTCTCGTACATGATGTCGGCGCTGTCGCAGGTCGGGCCGGCGATGACCACTTCTTCGGCTTCGCCTTTCTTCTCGGTCCAGATCGGGAACTTGATGGCTTCGTCCATGGTTTCGATCAGGCCGGAGAACTTGCCCACGTCGGTGTAGATCCAGCGCTCGACGGCGGTGCGCGACTTACGTGCCACCAGCACCACTTCGCTAACCAGGATACCGGCGTTGGCGATCAGCGAACGGCCTGGCTCGAGGATGATTTCTGGCAGCTCGTCACCGAAGTCTTCCTTCAGGAAGCGGATGATCTCTTCAGCGTAGGTTTCCAGGCTGTTGGTACGGGTGATGTAGTTGGCCGGGAAGCCGCCACCCATGTTGATCAGCTTCAGCTCGATGCCGTCTTCTTCCTTCAGGCGCTCGAAAATCACTTTGACCTTGGCGATGGCGGCGTCCCACACGCTGATGTCGCGCTGCTGCGAGCCCACGTGGAAGGAAATGCCATAAGGCACCAGGCCCAGGTCGCGGGCGAGGATCAGCAGGTCCATGGCCATGTCGGTCTGGCAGCCGAATTTACGCGACAGTGGCCAGTCGGCAGTGGTGGAGCCTTCGGTCAGGATACGCACGTACACTTTCGAGCCCGGGGCGGCCTTGGCGATGTTGCGCAGGTCGGCTTCCGAGTCGGTGGCATACAGGCGCACGCCCTTCTCGTAGAAGTAGCGGATGTCCTTGGACTTCTTGATGGTGTTGCCGTAGCTGATGCGGTCGGCGCTGACGCCGCGGCCCAGCACTTTGTCCAGCTCGTAGATCGAGGCGATGTCGAAGCTCGAACCTTTCTCTTTGAGCAGGTCGATGATCTCGACGGCCGGGTTGGCCTTGACCGCGTAGTAGACCTTGGCGAATTCGAAACCGGCGCGCAGGTCGTCATAGGCCTGGCTGATCATCTGGGTGTCGATGAGTACGAACGGGGTTTCCTGCTTGTCGGCGAACGCCTTCATTTTCTGGAAGGTGTCACGCGCGAAATAGTCTTCGACCTGGATCGACATGCTCAGGGACTCCATGGGCAAACTGAAAGAATAAGTGGCTGCAAACTGAACGTCCTCCGTATCCCCACTTTGGTTCGCCTACTCAGTACTTGAGCCGGATGGATCGTTTCCAGCATGGACGTTCGGCGCGCACTTTAGGGCGTGAAGAATGCAGAATCAACAGGCAATCCGGGCGTGATCGCCGTGGATCGACGACCAGCCATTTGAATAACCGACTCGTGTGACCGGCTGATGTTCCCCACGATGTTGCAAGCGTAAAAAATTGTGGAATGGACTGTGTTGGCCCCTTCGCGGGTAAACCCGCTCCCACAGGGTTTTCGGTATTCCTGTGGGAGCGGGTTTACCCGCGAAGGGGCCAGAGGTGTTCATATTTATGGCCACATTTTTCTAGTACCCACGTACAGGAAATGGCTCATAAATTTTTTGTTACCGACTGGCGGATTTGCCGTTATTGATGAGAAACATTACTATTCGCACCCTTATCCGCCTCCCTGATGACCCCCGACCGTGTCTGGACACAAAGGCTTCCTCGACCACTACCATGAGCTGATCGGCACCTGGACGCGCAAGTTGCGCAGTCGTCAGCAGGCCGAGGACCTCACCCACGATGCCTTTGTCCGGGTGCTGGAAAACCCGCGCGAGCAGGTAGAGCAGCCGCGCGCCTACCTGCACCAGACTGCGCGCAACATTGCCGTGGATGGTTTCCGCCGCGAAGACCGCCGCCAGGCCCTGGAACTGGAAGCCTTCGACGAGGGCATGGCCGGCAGTGGCGACCCGGAGGCCTACGTGCATGCCCTGGAACTGGCCGATAGCGTCGAGCGGGCGCTGGCCGAACTGCCGCTCAACTGCCGGCGGGTGTTTGTCTGGCAGAAGCTCGAAGGCCTGACCCAGGCCGAGATTGCCGAGCGCATGGGGTTGAGCAAGAACATGGTCGAAAAGTATATGATCCGCACGCTCCGGCATCTGCGTGAGCACCTGGATGTGTCGGCATGATGAGTCAGGAGACCTTTTCGATGAAACAGCACGGTACCGAAACCGTCCGCGAACAGGCGGCCGCATGGTTCGTCCGCGTGCAGGATGCGCCTCGGGATACCGCGCTGCAGAAGCAGCTGCGTGCCTGGTTGGCGAGCGATGAGCGCCACCGGCAAGAGTACGAACACCTGTGCCGCGTGTGGCAGGCCGCCGACTTCATTCCCCGCCAGCGCCTGGAGGCACTGTGCCAACCGGACCCGGTGCAACAGCTGCCGCGTCGGCGTTTTGTGCGTCAGGCGCTGGCCGCCAGCGTGGCGCTGCTGGCGTTGGGCCTGGGGTGGGGCGGTTGGCACTACCAGCAACTGAACCACCAGGGCAGCTTGCAGACTGCCTTCAATGAGCGTCGCCAGGTCGAATTGCCGGATGGCTCGCACCTGGAACTCAATGGCAGCACGCGGTTGCAGGTCGATTTCAGCGCTGGCCAGCGGCATATCCGCTTGAGTGCCGGTGAGGTGATGTTCAGCGTCGCCCACGACAGCGCCCGGCCGTTCGTGATCGACACCGCCCAAGGCAGCGTGACGGTCACCGGTACCCGTTTCGACGTACGCCTGGACCCAGCAAGCACCCGCGTGGCGGTGGAGCAGGGCTCGGTGCGGGTACAAGGCAGGGGCGCCTCGCTGGCGCAACTCACGGCGGGCCAAGGCTCGCATATAGATGCACGAGGCCAGGTGGCCGCGCCCTACGCGGTCAACGCCGCCGCCGTGACGGCCTGGCGCCAGGGCAAGCTGGTGTTCGACAACGCCACCCTCGCCGAGGTGGTGGCCGAAGCGTCGCGCTACCGTAGCCAGCCGTTGCGGGTCGCCCCTGGTAAAGTTGCGCAGATGCGTTTGTCCAGCACCTTCAGCACCGACGACACCGACGCGCTGCTGCGCGCCTTGCCGAGCATCCTGCCGGTGGCCATCAAGGCCCATGAAGATGGCTCGCGCGAAATAATCGCGAAATAGATTCAGGTTTTTTTCCGCTCGTTCGTCTTCCCCGCCAGCTGCAACTGCCAAGCATTTCCATTTGCATGTGGTTGGCGTTTATTCCGCATTCCAGGAAGTTTCGACGACGTGAACAACAATAAGCCCTTCCCACCCTTGCGCGCCCTGGCGCTGGCCCTGGCGGTCAGTGCTGCGGCCATGAACAGCCAGGCCGTGCAGGCTGCCAGCACCATCCAGATCCAGGCCCAGCCATTGGCTTCGGCGCTGAACCAGCTTGGCCAGCAGACCAACCTGCAACTGTTCTTCAGCCCCGAGCTGGTGGCTGGCAAGCAGGCCCCGGCGGTGTCCGGCCAGCTAGCGCCTGAACAGGCACTGCAGCAGTTGCTGCAAGGCAGCGGCCTGACCTACGAGATGTCCCAGGACACCGTGGTGGTCAAGCCGGCGCAAGCCGATGGCACGCTCACCACGGGCAGCCTGGAGCTGGCGCCCACCGACATCAAGGTGGTTGGTGACTGGCTGGGTGATGCCCAGCAGAGCGTGGTGCAGAACCACCCTGGCGCGCGCACGGTGGTACGCCGCGAGGCCATGGTGGAGAAGGGCGCGATGAACGTGCGTGATGTGCTGCGCGGCATCCCGGGCGTGCAGGTGCAGGACTCCAACGGTACCGGTGGCAGCGACCTGTCGCTGAACGTTGGCGTGCGCGGCCTGACTTCGCGCCTATCGCCACGCTCCACGGTGCTGATCGACGGCATCCCGGCCGCCTTCGCACCTTACGGCCAGCCGCAGCTGTCGATGGCGCCGATTTCCTCGGGCAACCTCGACAGTATTGACGTGGTGCGTGGTGCGGGCTCGGTGCGCTATGGCCCGCAGAACGTTGGTGGGGTGATCAACTTCGTTACCCGGGCCATCCCCGAAAAAGCCTCGGCGGAGCTGTCCACCACCCTGGAAACCTCCCAGCACGGCGGTTGGAAGCACACTGAGTCGGCCTTCGTCGGCGGCACGGCAGACAACGGCATGGGCGTGGCACTGCTGTACACCGGGGTGAACGGCAACGGCTACCGCGAAAGCAACAACGGCAACGACATCGATGACGTTATCCTCAAGACCCACTGGGCGCCGACCGACGTCGACGAGTTCTGGCTCAACTTCCACTACTACGATGGCCGCGCCGACATGCCCGGTGGCCTGACCCAGGCTCAGTACGACAGCAACCCGTACCAGTCGCTGCGCGACTACGACTACTTCGCCGGCCGGCGCAAGGACGTGTCGTTCAAGTGGCAACGGCAGCTCGACGACGCCACCCAGTTCGAAGTACTGACCTACTACACCGACAGCTTCCGCGGCAGCGCCATTGCCTCGCGCGACATGACCACCCTGTCGTCGTACCCGCGCAACTACCACACCTTCGCTATCGAACCACGCTTGTCGCACATCTTCTTCGCCGGCCCGACCACCCAGGAAGTCAGCGTCGGCTACCGCTACTTGAAAGAAGCGATGCGCGAACAGTCGACCCGCCTGGCGCTGATCGACAACGTGCCGACGCCCGCCCCGGGCTCCGACGGCCATGTGTTCCAGGACCGCAGTGGTGGTACCGAGGCCAGCGCCTACTACATTGACGACAAGATCGACGTGGGCAACTGGACCATCACCCCGGGCATCCGCTTCGAGCACATCAACACCGACTGGCGCGACCGCCCGGTGCTCGGCGCCAACGGCAAGCCGGTGCCGGAAAAGAACCGCAGCATCACCAGCAACGAGCCGCTGCCGGCGCTGAGTGTGATGTACCACATCTCCGATGCGTGGAAGGTGTTCGCCAACTACGAGACCTCGTTCGGCAGCCTGCAGTACTTCCAGCTGGGCCAGGGCGGAACCGGCAACAGCACCGCCAATGGCCTGGAGCCGGAAAAGGCCAAGACCTACGAAATGGGTACGCGCTATGACAATGGCGGCTTTGCTGGTGAGCTGACGGCGTTCTACATCGACTTCGATGACGAACTGCAGTACATCAGCAACGACGTAGGCTGGACCAACCTCGGGGCGACCAAGCACCAAGGTATCGAGGCCTCGGTACGCTATGACCTGGCAGGGTTGGACCCGCGCCTGGACGGGTTGTCGGTGAGCGGCGGCTACACCTACACCCGCGCTACTTATGAAGGGGACATCCCGGGCTTCGAGGGCCGTGACCTGCCGTTCTACTCACGCCAGGTGGCCACCGCCGGGGTGCGTTACGCGGTCAACCGCTGGACCTGGAACCTGGACGCCTACGCCCAATCCAAGCAGCGCGCGCCGGGTACCGGGATCAATGCCGATGGCAGCTTCAACGGCGACTACATCACCGAGCCGAGTGCGGATGGGCAGTATGGCGATATTCCGGGTTACGTGACCTGGCATGCCCGTGGCGGGTATGAATTCGGGCCTGAGCTGTCCAACCTGAAGCTGGCGGCGGGGGTGAAGAACCTGTTCGACAAGCAGTACTTCACCCGCTCCAGCGACAACAACGCCGGCATCTATGTGGGTGAGCCGCGGACATTCTATGTGCAGGCCAGTGTAGGGTTCTGACTCCGCGTCGCCTGCTTCGCGGGTGAGCCCGCTCCCACAGGTACCGCGCAGGCCTTTAGCCTTGCGCCGACCCTGTGGGAGCGGGTTTACCCGCGAAGAGGCCGGCACAGGCAGTCCATTATCTGGGTTCTGAGCCAAGATCGCCGGCGCCGATTTGCGCCCCCAGCAATCTAAGAGGCCACCGCCTCAGCCGGCGAAACGATGCTGGTCTTCGCCCCGCGCGAGCGCCCCGAGCTCAGGTACGCTGCAATCGACTCCTGCGTCACCTCGCCCAAAAACACCTGCTCGGCATCCAGCACCGGCAACCACGCGCGGTTGAACTCGTACATCCGCGACAGCAGGATGCGCAAATGCTCATCGTGCGAGGCCGTGGCATTGAACGGCCGCAGGAAGTCGCTACAGGTGCCTTGCTGGCGATGCATGTCGCGCCGGCGCACATAGCCCAGTGCCTTGTTCTGCGCATCGGTCACCACCACATAGCGGCGGTCGTGCTCGTCGAGCAGCTCCAGCGCATCGCTCACCGGTGTTTCCGGGCTTACCGCCGGGGCGTTGTCTGCAGCATCCTCGGCGCGCACCAGCAGCAGGCGCTTCAAGGTGCTGTCCTGGCCAACGAAGTTGCTCACGAAGTCATCCGCCGGGTGCGCCAGCAGGGTGTCCGGGTGGTCCAGCTGCAGCAGTTTGCCGGCACGGAAGATGGCGATCTTGTCACCCAGCTTGATCGCTTCGTCGATGTCGTGGCTGACCATGATCACGGTCTTGTTCAGCGCACGCTGCATCTCGAAGAACTCGTTCTGGATCATCTCGCGGTTGATCGGGTCGACCGCGCCGAACGGCTCGTCCATCAACAGCACCGGCGCTTCTGCCGCCAAGGCGCGGATCACGCCGATACGCTGCTGTTGGCCACCGGATAGCTCGCGCGGGTAGCGCTGCAGGTACTGCTTGGGCTCCAGCTTGATCATGTGCATCAGCTCGCGGGCACGCTCGTGGCATTTGTGCTTGTCCCAGCCGAGCAGGCGCGGCACCACGGTGATGTTCTCCTCGATGGTCATGTTGGGGAACAGGCCGATCTGCTGGATCACGTAGCCGATGTGCCGGCGCAGGGTCACTTCGTCCAGCCCGGTGGTGTCTTCGCCATTGATGAACACCTGGCCGGAGGTGGGCGTGATCAGGCGGTTGATCATTTTCAGCGTGGTGCTCTTGCCGCAGCCCGAAGGGCCGAGAAATACGCAGATTTCCCCTTCGTTGACGGTGAGGCTTACCGCGTCGACGGCTTTGACGTCCTTGCCGTTGACGTTGAAGGTTTTGCTGAGGTTCTTCAGTTCGATCATGAGCGCAGTCCTTCTGGAGTCAGGGCACGTTGCAGGGTTTGCAGCAGCAGGTCGGCGATGATTGCCAGCAGGCTGACCAGCACGGCGCCGACCAGCAGCATCGACATGTCGCTGCGGCTGATGGAGGTGAGGATGAGCACGCCCAGGCCGCCGGCGCCGATGGTGGCGGCAATGGTCATGACACCGATGTTCATCACCACGGCGGTGCGTACACCGGCGAGAATTACCGGCACGGCGATGGGCAGCTCGACCATGCGCAGGCGCTGGCCGAAGGTCATGCCGATGCCGCGCGCGGCTTCACGGATGCCGGGTTCGACATTGGTCAGGGCCAGGTAGGTGTTGCGCATGATCGGCAACAGCGAATACAGGAATACGGCGGTGATCGCCGGCAGCGGGCCAAGCCCTTGGCCGAACTTCGAATAGAACGGTAACAACAGGCCGAACAAGGCAATCGACGGAATGGTCAGCAGCACCGTGGCGCTGGCCTGCAACGGGCCGGCAAAGGCTGGGAAACGGGTCATGAGGATGCCCAGCGGCACCCCGACCAGAATCGCCAGGCCCACGGCCACACCGACCAGCATGATGTGCTGCCAGGTCAGTTGCAGCACCTGGGCCCAGTCCAGGTGGTTGAAGGTATCGATCAGGTTCATGGCTGGCCCTCGCTGTTCAGTGGGTGCTCACGCAAGAAGGCGGCAGCCACGGCGGTCGGGTTCTGGTGTTCGACATCGACCTTGGCGTTGAGCTGGCGCATGGTTTCGTCGTCCAGCTGTTCGGCCAGCGGCTTGAGCAGGCTGACCAGTTGCGGGTTGGCATTGAGCACGGCTTTGCGCACCACTGGCGCTGCGGTGTAGTCGGGGAAGTAGTGCTTGTCGTCTTCCAGCAGCTTTAGGTTGAACGCACTCAGGCGGCCGTCGGTGGTGTACACCAGGCCGGCGAATACCTGGTTGTTGCGCATGGCGGTGTAGACCAGGCCGCCGTCCATCTGGCGGATGTTGCGCCGGTCTAGCGGCAGCTCGTACATCTCGCGCAGCCCGACCAGGCCGTCAGGGCGGTTGGCAAACTCGGTGTCCAGCGCCACCAGGTGGGTACGTTGGCTTTCGTCACGCAGTACCTGGTTGAGGTCGCTGATGGTGTTGATTTGCGGGTACGCCTCGGCCACCTGTTTGGGCAGGCCCAGCGCATAGGTGTTGCTGAACTTCGACGGGCTCAGCCAGATCAGGTCTTTCTTCGCATCCAGCGCCTTCACCCGGGCGAAGGTGGCTTCGGCATTGGGCATGCGCTCGTCGATGTGGTTGTAGGAAACCAGCGACACACCGGTGTATTCCCACATCAGGTCGAGCTGGCCGGTTTCCTGGGCCTGGCGCGCGATGTTGCTGCCAAGGCCTGTGGTAACGCGCACGTCGAAGCCATTGGCGCGCAGGTATTGCGCGGTTATTTCGGCAAGCACGGTCTGTTCGGTAAACACCCGCGCGCCGATGCGGATCAGCGGTTTTTCTGCTGCCTGGGCAAATCCTGCGAACAGCAGGGCCGCGCCCAGCAGCAAGGCGATTCTCTTGTTCATACGTTCCCTTTCTTTATTGGGCCAGGCCACGTTCCAGCCAGCGCTTGCTGGAGAAACTCACCGCCGCATCCAGCACCAGTGCCAGCAGCGCGGTGCAGGCGGCACCCAGCAGCAGCTGTGGCTGGTTGTTCAGGGCGATGCCGGGAAAGATCAGGCTGCCCAGGCTGTTGGCGCCAATCAGGAACGCCAGCGGTGCGGTGCCCACGTTCAACGCCAGGGCCACGCGCACACCACCGACAATGATCGGCACGGCGTTGGGCAATTCCACCTGCCAGAGTTGCTGGCGCGGGGTCATGCCGATGCCGGTGGCGGCTTCCTTGAGCGAGGCGGGGACGTTTTTCAGGCCCTCGTAGGTGTTGCGCACGATGGGCAGGAGGGAGGCGAGGAACAGTGCGAAGATCGCAGGCCCGGCGCCGATGCCCAGGATACTCAGGGCGATGGCCAGAACGGCCAGGGGAGGGATGGTGTTGCCAACGTTGAAGAACTGCATGAAGCGCTCGGCTTTGTCGACCCGGTGCGGTCGACTTAACGCAATGCCGGCGGGGATGCCCACGGCCAACGCCGCCGCCATCGAAGCCAGCACCAGTAGCAGGTGCGCTTGCAGGTAGAACCCAAGATCGTCGCGATAACGCGTGATCGTGTCGATGCCGATCCAGTGGACCAGCAGGGCCAGGATGACGAGCACGGTGGCGCATCCCAACAGCCCTTTACCGTAGCGTTTAGCCACAGGCGGACTCCTTGTGTTGTCGGCGAGCACACGATTTGGTTGCCGGCCAGTCCTGGCGGCGGTGGTGTGTTCGCGAGTAGCAGCGTGATGCATGCCGAAGGCTGCAATCAGGCCATGAGCCGAACCCCGTCGGGCCCGAAAATGCTGATGAAACCAGTCCCCCAACCGAAGCGGGTTGCGGGGGAGTGGACGTCTCCGTGGGCGTAAAGGTTCCCATCTGAGGCGGCATTTGGCCAGCGTTAATCACTGGAGGCCTGGAAATTTCGCGCGAAAAATAAGTGCTTTTCCTACATCAAGGCGTTGAATTACCTGCTATCGAGCCATTTGTCCCACCAAGCAATATCTGCTTTGAAATTCTCTCGGTATTTACTTGAGGGAATATTCCTTCGAGGGTATTTTAGCTGTGTGGACTATAAGGATGTGCCCGGAATTCAGGATCGAGTTCAAGGCCTTGGCAATGGAGGTTCAAGATGAACTGCTGGCTCAACTCCACTTGCTAGCCTACCGTGGCCCGGCTCTTGGACGGCCTCGTGTGGATTCCTTGAATGGCTCAAGGCATTCGAACATGAAAGAGTTGCGATTCAGTGTCGGCGATGGAGTGTGGCGGGTAGCGTTCGCCTTTGATCCATCACGTTGTGCGCTGCTGTTGGTTGCCGGCGATAAGGCAGGCATCAGTGAGCGTAGGTTTTACCGCAGCCTGATCGGTCGTGCTGACGCGCGTTTCGAACGGCACCTGTGTAGAGGTTGAATGATGAAAACACTTGATGAGGTTATGAACGAGCTTTCGCCTGAGCGTAGAGCCAGGGTTGAAGCCCGAGGTCGTGAACTGATCCGTGAAGAAATGACCTTGCAAGCATTGCGCAGGCAACTGGCAATCACCCAGGAAGGGTTGGCGGAGCGTCTGGATATTCGTCAGGGTAATGTTTCAAAGGTGGAGAAGCGTAGTGACATGTTGATTTCCACCTTGCGCAGCTATGTGGAGGCTCTGGGCGGGACTTTGGAGCTGGTTGCGCATATTCCAGGCCGTCCCCCCGTCACGCTTGACGGTTTCCTTGAGGAGCAGGAACAACGCGCTTAGCTCCTGCAATGGACCGGTTGCGGGAGATCAAATTTTGGTCCCCGCCCAACTTCAGGTATGATATCGCCCCTTTTAAATCCCCCAGTCAGGCGATTTCCCATGACCAACCAGGCCGCCGAAGTCGCGAAGCGCCGCACTTTCGCAATCATTTCCCACCCCGACGCCGGTAAGACCACCATCACCGAGAAGCTGCTGCTGATGGGCAAGGCCATTGCCGTCGCCGGTACCGTGAAGTCGCGCAAGTCCGACCGCCATGCCACCTCCGACTGGATGGAAATGGAGAAGCAGCGCGGTATCTCCATCACCACCTCGGTGATGCAGTTCCCGTACCGCGAGCACATGATCAACCTGCTCGACACCCCCGGCCACGAAGACTTCTCGGAAGACACCTACCGCACCCTGACCGCAGTGGACTCGGCGCTGATGGTGCTCGACGGCGGTAAAGGTGTAGAGCCCCGTACCATCGCCCTGATGGACGTGTGCCGCCTGCGTGACACGCCGATCGTCAGCTTCATCAACAAACTCGACCGCGACATCCGCGACCCGATCGAACTGCTCGACGAGATCGAAGCGGTACTGAAGATCAAGGCCGCGCCGATTACCTGGCCGATTGGTTGCTACCGTGACTTCAAGGGCGTGTACCACCTGACGGGTGACTACATCGTGGTCTACACCCCAGGCCACGGTCACGAGCGCACTGAAGCCAAGATCATCCAGAAGCTGGACTCCGACGAAGCCCGCGCCCACCTGGGCGACCAGTACGATTCGTTCGTCGAGCAGCTGGAGCTGGTGCAGGGCGCCTGCCACGAGTTCAACCAGGAAGAGTTCATCAACGGTCAGCTGACCCCGGTGTTCTTCGGTACTGCACTGGGCAACTTCGGTGTCGACCACGTGCTCGACGCGGTAGTCGACTGGGCACCGCGCCCGCTTGGCCGCGTGGCCCACGAGCGCACCGTGGAGCCTGTGGAAGAGAAGTTCACCGGCTTCGTGTTCAAGATCCAGGCGAACATGGACCCGAAACACCGCGACCGCATCGCCTTCATGCGTATCTGCTCGGGCAAGTACGAGAAGGGCATGAAGATGCGCCATGTGCGCCTGAACAAGGACCTGCGCATCGGCGATGCGCTGACCTTCTTCTCCTCCGAGCGTGAGCAGCTGGAAGAGGCCTTTGCCGGCGACATCATCGGCCTGCACAACCACGGCACCATCCAGATCGGCGACACCTTCACTGAAGGCGAGGCGCTGGGCTTCACCGGTATCCCGCACTTCGCCCCGGAACTGTTCCGCCGCGTGCGCCTGAAAGACCCGCTGAAATCCAAGCAGCTGCGTCAGGGCCTGCAGCAGCTGGCCGAAGAGGGTGCGACCCAGGTGTTCTTCCCGGAGCGCAGCAACGACATCATCCTGGGGGCGGTCGGTGTGCTGCAGTTCGACGTGGTCGCCAGCCGCCTGAAGGAAGAGTACAAGGTCGAGTGCGCCTACGAGCCAATCACCGTGTGGTCGGCGCGCTGGATCAGCTGCGACGACAAGAAGAAGCTTGAGGAATTCCAGACCAAGGCCATGGAAAACCTGGCCATCGACGGTGGCGGGCACCTGACCTACCTGGCGCCGACCCGGGTCAACCTGTCGCTGATGGAAGAGCGCTGGCCGGACATCAAGTTCCGCGCGACCCGCGAGCACCACTGATTTTCAAAGGCTGCATCTGATCCCTGTGGGAGCGGGTTTACCCGCGAATGCGATGTTGAATTTACCGACGCATTCGCGGGTGAACCCGCTCCCACAGGGACCGCACTACGGCCGCGCTCAGTTCCCGGCCTTGATGCTGGTCCAGATCCGGGTCCTGATGCGGTCAATCTTGGCCGGCATCGCCTGCAGCGCATAGAGCTTGCCCATCACTTCCTCGCTCGGGTAAATCATCGTATTACCCTTCATCGCCGGCTCCACCAGCCCGTCCGCCTTGAGGTTGCCGTTGGCGTACTGCACGTGGTTGCTGATGTTGGCCATCACTTCCGGCTGCAGCAGGTAATTCATGTAGGCATACCCGGCCTTTTCATCCGGCGCATCGGCTGGCATGGACACCATGTCGAACCACATCGGCGCGCCCTCCTTGGGTATCGAATAGCCCACCTTCACCCCGTTGTTCGCCTCTTCGGCCCGGTTCTTCGCCTGCAGCACATCCCCCGAGAAGCCCACCACCACGCAGATATCGCCATTGGCCAGGTCGCCGGTGTACTTCGATGAGTGGAAGTAGCTGATGTACGGCCGCACCTGCATCAGCAGCGCCTTGGCCTTGTCGTAGTCCGCCGGGTTCTGGCTGTGGTGCGGCAGGCCCAGGTAGTGCAGGGCGATTGGCAGCAGCTCGGGGCCGTTGTCCAGCACGGCGACGCCGCAGCTTTTCAGCTTGCTCATGTACTCGGGCTTGAAGATCAGGTCCCACGAGTCCAGTGGAGCGTTGTCGCCGAGTACCGCCTTGACCTTGTCGACGTTGTAGCCGATGCCGGTACTGCCCCACAGGTACGGGAAGCCATACTGGTTGCCCGGGTCGTTCACCTCCAGCGCCTTGAGCAGCACCGGGTTGAGGTTGTGCCAGTTGGGCAGCTGCGACTTGTCCAACAGCTTCAGGGCCTTGCCCTGGATCTGCCGGGCCATGAAGTGGTTGGAGGGGAACACCACGTCATAGCCGGAGTTGCCAGTCATCAGCTTGCCGTCGAGGGTTTCGTTGCTGTCGTACACGTCGTAGGTGGGCACGATGCCGCTGGCTTGCTGGAAGTTCTTCAGCGTGTCGGGGGCGACGTAGCTGGACCAGTTGTAGATCTTCACCGTTTCGGCGGCGCCGGCCACGCTGGCGGCCAGCATCAGGGGGGCAAGAAGGAGCGTGCGCATGTCGGGGTTACCTTGCTTTGTCTGTTGTTATCGAAGGCAGGCGATCAGCGGATCAGAAGATAAGTACGTAGGTCTTGCGCACGGTCTCCTGAATGTCCCAGGTGCCGGTGCTGTTGGCCGGTAGCATCAATGCGTCTCCGGCTTCTATGAACAGGGTCTCGCCACCATCGGGGGTGAAGCTGCAGCGGCCCTTGATGAAATGGCAGAACTCCTGCTGCACGATCTGCCGCCGCCAGCGCCCGGGGGTGCACTCCCAGATGCCGGTTTCGACGCCGTCGCTGCGTTCCACGCAGGTGACCGAAGTCATGGCCACGGGTTCGCCAAGCGGTACCGCAACCGGGTTGCTGCTGTCGAGCACGGCGCTGTCGGTGTGTTTGAACTGGGTGATGCTCATGGCCGGTGGATCCTGTGTCGGGGAAAGGGAAGTCAGTGCATGAAGCCTTCCATGAAGTCCGCAAGGGAGCTGGCCAGGCGCCGCCTCCACGGCGCACTGGCGGGGTTGGCGAGGGTCCGGTCCTCGTGGACGAAGCTCTGGATGATCGCGTTGTAGCCCAGCCAGCGGCAGGGCTCGGGCGGCCAGCTGGCCAGGCTTGATAGCGGGCGGTTGTCAAGTACCCAGGGTTGCGCGGTCAGCTCGTTGCGCTGGTTGAGGATCAGTGCCGCCAGGGTGCGCCCGCCCAGGTTGGTGGCGCCGACGCCTTCACCACCGTAGCCGCCAGCCAGGGCAATGCCGCGCTGGCGGTCGCAGAGCATGTGCGGGCGGAAGCGCCGCGCCATGCCCAGGTTGCCGCCCCAGGAATGGCTGATGCGTACATGCTTCAGCTGCGGGAACAGCTCGCCAAACAGGTAGCGGCGCAGTTCGATTTCGTGCTCATCGAGGTTGAAGTTCTCGCGCAGGCGGCCACCGAAGCGGTAGCCACCGCGGGCACCAAATACCAGGCGGTTGTCGGCGGTGCGCTGGCCGTAGGTGACCTGGCGGCTGCTTTCGCTAAAAGCCTGGCCCTCGCTCAGGCCGATCTGCTCCCAGGTGGCCTCCGGCAGCGGCTCGGTGGCCACCAGCAGGCTCTGTACCGGCAATTGATGCTTGCCCAGTGGCGGCAGGCTGGCGGCGTAGCCCTCCACGGCCGGCACCATCCACTGGCAGCGAATGCGTGCCAGCGGGGTGCGTACTTCGCCGGGCTGCCAGTCGATGGCCGGGGTGTTCTCGTAAATCGCTACCCCCAGCGCTTCCACAGCCCGGGCCAGGCCACGCGCCAGTTTGGCGGGTTGGATGGTCGCGGTGTGCGGGCTGTAGATGGCGCCATAGGCGTTGCTGACTCGCAGTTGCGCGTCCAGCTGCTCGGGGCGCAACCAGCGGTAGTCGTCCTCGGTCATGCCTTGGCGGTAAAGGTCGTCGAGGTAAGCGCGCAGGCTGCGCTCCTGTTCCGGGTAGCGCGCGGCGCAATACAGCACACCGCCTTTGCGGTAGTCGCAGTCGATGCCTTCGCGCTGTAGCACGCTGTGCACTTCATCGGGTATGCCGTGCAGCAGGTCGATGCTGGCGCGGCGTTGTTGCGGCGACAGGGTGGCCAGCAGGCGGTCTTCGCCGAGCAGGTTGCCCATCAGCCAGCCGCCGTTGCGCCCGGAGGCGCCGAAGCCGGCGATGTTGGCATCGATGACTGCAATGTTCAGCTGCGGCGCCTGGCGCTTGAGGTTGTAGGCGGTCCATAGGCCGGTGTAGCCGGCGCCGATGATGCACACATCCGCGTCAAGGTCTTCACGCAGGGCCGGGCGCGCGCACAGTGGCTCGTCGAGCTGGTCCATCCACAGGCTGAGCGTGCGCAGGGGTTGCATCGGGTTCGGCTCCACATCCGTAAAGGTCTGTGGGCGATCCTAGTGGTGTGGGCGGGCGGCTGTCTTACGTGCGTGCACGCAGGGAAATTTGCTTCAGGTAGGCCTTGGGCGTGAGCCCGGTGTGTTCGCGGAAGCACTTGTAGAACGCCGACAGCGAGTTGAAACCGGCGTTGAACGCCAGGTCGTCGATCGGCGCTTCGACGCTGTCGTCGTCAAGGCTGGCCATCAGGTGCTGCAGGCGCGCCTGGTTGACGTAGCGGTAGAAGCTTTGCCCGAGCACCTGGTTCAGCAAGTAAGAGATCTGGTTGCGGCTGTAGCCACTGGCTTCTGCTACCTGCTGCAGGTCCAGCTCCGGGTCCAGGTAGGGGCGCTGGCGCTGGAAGTAGTGTTCCAGGTCCTGGGCCATGGTCGACAGCTGCCGCGGCGACAGGCCCAGGCGGCTGGTGGCCGGGCGCGGGCCGCTGCTGGTGTGGCCACTGCTGTTCTGGCGAACCAGTGTGGCGTATTCGTTGACCCGCCAGATCAGGCCGTCCTTGACGGTGATCGCCTCACTGGACTGGAACGCCACCAGGCCATCGCCGCCCTGCACTGTGACCTGGTACTGGATGAACGCGGTACAGCCATCGACGCGGATGCGGTCGCTGTGGACGATGTCCTCGCCGGCTTCGTGGGGCAGGCAGGCGCGTACGTAGTCGCGCAGGTCCTGGTAGCCGAGCACGCGGTTCTGGAAGAAGTCGTGGTACTGGACGTCGGGGTGGTAGAGCGCGATGACGCCGTCGAGGTCGCGGTGCTTCCAGCACAGGTGGTAGCGCAGCACGGTGTCGGCGGTGAGCGGGGTTTGCTCGGGGCCGTCGGGGAGGGTGGTGGCGGTCATGCGCCTGATAGTGCATTGCAGAACACCCAGGTGCAAGGGTGGGGATCTGGCAAATTGCACGGTTTTGGCAAGCGGCTTACGGGGTAGGTCGTTGATTCATATGAATGTAATTTTTTGATACCAATGGCATGGCGAGTGCAGCGGTTTGTTCACCATCGAACAAGGAGAAAGGTCATGCGCTCGATATTGCTGTGGATGATTGGGGTGCCGATTCCGGTGATTATTCTGATCTGGTTCTTTATGCATTGAGGAAGCCGTGGCCGCTGTGCGGCCCATCGCCGGCAAGCCAGCTCCCACAGGTATTTCACAGGCCTTGAAGGCAGTGGTGTACCTGTGGGAGCTGGCTTGCCGGCGATGAGCGCTACACCGATCTAAAGGAACTGCTCAGCATAGTGGCAAGCCACCTGCCGAGTACTCACCTGCCTAAGTGCCGGCACCTCCTTTGCGCAGCGCTCGGTCGCATACGGGCAGCGCTTGTGAAACGCACACCCATCTGGCGGGTTAAGCGGGTTGGGTAGCTCCCCGGCAATGCGAATCTTCGGCTTTAAAGGGTCTGGGTGAATCGCCGGTGTTGCCGACAGCAGCGCCTGGGTATACGGGTGCAGCGGCTTCTCGTAAATGTCCTCCTTCGGCCCCATTTCCGCCGGCCGCCCCAGGTACATCACCAGCACCTGGTCTGCCACATGCCGTACCACCGCCAGGTTGTGCGAAATGAACACGTAGGCAGTGTTGAACTCCTTTTGCAGATCCATGAACAGGTTCAGCACCTGGGCCTGGATCGACACGTCCAGCGCCGAGGTCGGTTCGTCCGCCACCAGCACCTTGGGTTGCAGCATCATTGCGCGGGCCAGGGCGATTCGCTGGCGCTGGCCACCCGAGAACATGTGCGGGTAGCGCTGGTAATGCTCGGGGCGCAGGCCGACCTGTTCCATCATCTTCTGCACCTTTTCGCGGCGCTCGGCCTTGCTCAGCGAAGTGTTGATCAACAGCGGCTCGGCCAGCTGGTCACCAATCTTCTGCCGTGGGTTAAGCGAGGCGTAAGGGCTCTGGAACACCATCTGCACGTCGCGGCGCAGCTGCTTGCGCTCGGCCTTGCTGGCGCCTTTCACCTCGGTGCCGGCGATTTGCAACGAGCCGGACGACGGCTCTTCGATCAGGGTCAGGGCGCGGGCCAGGGTCGACTTGCCGCAGCCAGACTCGCCAACCACGGCCAAGGTCTTGCCGGCTTCCAGCTCGAACGACACGCCATTCAGCGCACGGACCAGGGCATGGCCCTTGAACAGCCCGCGGGAGACTTCGTAATGCCGGGTCAGCTCCCGGGCAGATAGAACGACGGCCATTACGCCACCTCCTGGTTCAGCGGGTAGAAGCAACGCACCAGGCTGTGGGCCTGTGGGTCAAGGGGCGGGCGCTGGCGCCGGCAGTTGTCCTGCACATACGGGCAGCGTGGCGACAGCAGGCAGCCGACGGGGCGGTCGTAGCGGCCAGGGACGATACCGGGCAGGGTGGCCAGGCGTTCGGCGCCAATGCTGTGCTCGGGGATTGCCGCCAGCAAGGCTTCGCTGTAGGGGTGGGCGGGGACGTCGAACAGCTCCGGCACCTGGCCCACTTCCACGGCCTGGCCGGCGTACATCACGCACACCCGCTTGGCCGTTTCGGCAACCACGGCAAGGTCGTGGGTGATCAGGATGAGCGCCATGTTGCGCTCCTTCTGCAGGTTCACCAGCAGCTCCATGATCTGCGCCTGGATGGTCACGTCCAGCGCGGTGGTCGGTTCGTCGGCGATCAGCAGCTTGGGTTCGCCGGCAATCGCCATGGCTATCGCCACGCGCTGGCTCATGCCGCCCGACAATTGATGCGGGTAGGCATCCAGGCGGCTTTCCGCAGCCGGGATTTCCACTTTCTTCAACAGCTCAAGGGCACGTTGGCGCGCGGCCTTGCCCTTCAGACCGAGGTGCTGGCGCAGCACCTCCTCGATCTGGTAGCCCACGGTATAGCTGGGGTTGAGCGCGGTCATCGGGTCCTGGAAGACCATGGCGATGTCCTTGCCCACCACCTTGCGTCGCTGGCGGCCGCTGAGCTTGAGCATGTCGGTGCCGTCGAAGGTGAGCGAGTCGGCGGTGATACGCCCGGGGGCATCGATCAGGCCCATCAGGGCCATCATGGTGACGGATTTGCCCGAGCCGGATTCGCCGACGATGGCCAGGATCTCGCCGGCCTCTACCGCCAGGTCCAGGCCATCGACCACCGGTACTGCATTGGCGTCGCCGAAGCGCACGTTCAGGTTGTTGATTTGCAACAGTGCCATGGCGTTCTCCTCAGGCGGCGTTCTTGAGTTTCGGGTCCAGCGCATCGCGCAGGCCGTCGCCCATCAGGTTGATTGCCAGCACACTGAGCAGAATGGTCAGGCCGGGCAGGCTCACCACCCACCAGGCGCGCTCGATGTAGTCACGGGCCGAAGCCAGCATGGTGCCCCACTCGGGGGTTGGCGGCTGTACGCCGAGGCCGAGGAAGCCCAGTGCGGCGGCGTCGAGGATGGCCGAGGAGAAACTCAGGGTAGCCTGCACGATCAGCGGTGCCATGCAGTTGGGTAGCACAGTGACGAACATCAGCCGTGGCAGCCCGGCACCGGCCAGACGCGCGGCGGTGACGTAGTCGCGGTTCAGCTCGCCCATCACCGCGGCGCGGGTCAGGCGCACGTAGGAGGGCAGCGAGACGATGGCGATGGCGATTACCGTGTTGATCAGGCCAGGGCCGAGGATGGCGACGATGGCCACCGCCAGCAGCAGCGACGGCAGGGCCAGCATCACGTCCATCAGGCGCATGATCGACGGGCCGAGCAGTTGCGGGAAGAAACCGGCCAGCAGGCCCAGCAGGATGCCTGGGATCAGCGACATCACCACCGACGACAGGCCGATCAGCAGCGACAGCCGCGCACCCTGGATCAAGCGTGAAAGCAGGTCGCGGCCGAGTTCGTCGGTGCCGAGGATGAACTGCCAGGTGCCGCCTTCCAGCCACACCGGCGGGGTTAGCAGGAAGTCGCGGTATTGCTCGCTTGGGTCATGCGGGGCGACCCACGGCGCGAACAGCGCGCAGAACACCACCAGGCACATGAAGGCCAGGCCCATCACCGCGCCCTTGTTGCGCGCGAAGGCTTGCCAGAATTCTTTGTACGGCGAGGGGTAGAGCAGGCTCTGGTCCACCGGGCTGGCCGGCGACACGGATTTCGGAATCGGGCTAGTCATGGCAAGGGCCTCAGCGCTGATGACGGATGCGTGGGTTGGCCAGGCCGTAGAGGATGTCCACGACGAAGTTGACCAGGATCACCAGGCAGGCGATCAAAAGGATGCCGTTCTGGACCACGGGGTAGTCACGGGCACCAATGGCTTCGATCAGCCACTTGCCGATGCCCGGCCAGGAGAAGATGGTTTCGGTCAGCACCGCACCGGCCAGCAGCGTGCCGACCTGCAGGCCGAACACGGTCAGCACCGGGATCAGGGCGTTGCGCAGGCCATGCACGAACACCACGCGGGCCGGCGACAGGCCTTTGGCACGGGCGGTGCGGATGTAGTCTTCGCGCAGCACTTCAAGCATCGACGAGCGGGTCATGCGGGCGATCACTGCCAGCGGGATGGTGCCGAGTACGATGGCCGGCAGGATCAGGTGCATCACCGCGTCCTTGAACGCGCCTTCTTCGTCGCTGAGCAGAGTGTCGATGAGCATGAAGCCGGTTTTCGGCTCGATGTCGTAGAGCAGGTCGATGCGCCCGGACACCGGGGTCCAGCCCAGGCTTACCGAGAAGAACATGATCAGGATCAGGCCCCACCAGAAGATCGGCATCGAGTAGCCGGCCAGCGATATGCCCATCACCCCATGGTCGAACAACGAGCCTCGCTTGAGCGCGGCGATCACCCCGGCCAGCAGGCCGACGATGCCGGCGAACAGCAGGGCGGCGAAGGCCAGTTCGAGGGTGGCCGGGAACAGGGTGAGGAACTCGGTCCATACGCTTTCGCGAGTACGCAGCGATTCACCGAGGTCGCCCTGGGCCAGCTTGCCGACGTAGTCCAGGTACTGGACCGGCAGTGGCTTGTTCAGGCCCAGGCGCTCCATGGCCTGGGCATGCATTTCGGGGTCGACCCTGCGCTCGCCCATCATCACTTCCACCGGGTCGCCGGGGATCAGGCGTATGAGCGCGAAGGTGAGCAAGGTGATGCCGAAAAAGGTCGGTATCAGCAGGCCTAGGCGCCGGGCAATAAAACTCAACATTGTCGGGGTTACCTCATCAGGCCGCGCGGCCAGCAGCGCGCTACGGCGGTGCCGCCGGTTCCCGTGAGGGTCGCCGGCGGTCGTTGTTGTTCTACTTCACCTTGGTGGTGGCGAAGTTATTGTTGGTCAGAGGGCTGATCACGTAGCCCTCCACGTTGTCACGCATGGCCGTGAACATCTTCGGATGGGCCATGCTGATCCAGGGTTGGTCGTCATCGTACACCTTCAATGCCTCGCTATAGAGCCTTGCACGCTCGTCGTTGTCGATCACTTCGCGGGCGCGGGTAATCAGCTCCTGGAATTTCGGGTTGCACCAGCGCGCGTAGTTTTCGCCGGTCTTGGCTGCATCGCAGCTGAGCAGTGGGCTGAGGAAGTTATCCGGATCGCCGTTGTCGCCAGCCCAACCGGTGGACACCAGGTCGGCTTCGCCCTTCTTGGCCCGACGCAGCATTTCGGCCCATTCCATCACGCGAATATCCAGCTTTAAGCCGATTTGCTTGAGGTCAGCCTGCAGCATTTCGGCGGACAGGCGCGGGTTTGGGTTGGTCGCGCCGCCGCCGTTGCGGGTGAACAGGGTGATCACCGTACCTTCCGGTACCCCGGCCTCCTTGAGCAGGGCGCGGGCCTTGTCGAGGTCGCGTGGCGGGTTCTGATTGCTGGTGTTGTAGCCCAGCATAGTCGGCGGGTATGGGTTGACACCGATCAGCGCGTTGCCTTTGCCAAACAGCTGGTCGACGTGTGTCTGGCGATCGAAGGCCATGTTGATGGCTTTACGCACGCGCACGTCATTGAGGTACTTGTGCTCGGTGTTCATGGCGATGTAGCCAGTGACCAGTGCTTCGATCTCGGCGACCTTGAGCTTGGGGTCGGCTTTGATCGACGGCACGTCTTCCGGCTTGGGGTACAACGCCACCTGGCACTCGTTGGCACGCAGCTTCTGCAGGCGCACGTTGCTGTCGGTGGTGATGGCGAACACCAGGTCATCGGCTGGCGGCTTGCCGCGGAAGTACTCCGGGTTGGGCTTGAAGCGGACCTGGGCGTCTTTGTTGTAGCGCTGGAAGATGAACGGACCGGTGCCGATCGGCTTGCTGTTCAGCTCGGCAGTTTTGCCAGCCTTGAGCAACTGGTCGCCGTATTCGGCGGAGTAGATCGACGTAAAGCCCATGGCCATGTCATGCAGGAACGGTGCTTCCGGGCGGGTGAGGGTAATAACCACGGTGTGCTCGTCGGTCTTGTCCACCGCCTTGAGCAGGTCCTTGAAGGCCATGCTTTCGAAGTACGGGTAGCCGACGCTGTTCTTGTCGTGCCATGGGTGGGCCGGGTCGAGTTGGCGGCGCAGGCTCCACAGCACGTCGTCGGCGTTGAGCTCGCGGGTGGGCTTGAAGTAATCAGTGGTGTGGAACTTCACCCCTTGGCGCAAGTGGAAAGTGTAGGTCAGGCCATCTGGCGAAATGTCCCAACTTTCGGCCAGGGCCGGCTGGATGTCGGTGGTGCCGGGCTTGAAGTCGACCAGGCGGTTGAACAACGTTTCGGAAGCGGCATCAAAAGTGACCGCCGTGGTGTACTGGACAACGTCGAACCCTTCCGGGCTGGCTTCGGTGCATACCACCAGCGGTTTGGCCGCCAGTTGCGTGGCGCTGCCCAGCACCAGTGCTGCCAGGGTCAGGCGTAGCGGTAGTGATTTGATGAAAGCTCTCTGCATGGGTTTGAGTCTCCCTGCGTGCATTGATTCCAGCGTAGCCGCCACGGCCTGCAACGAAGCGGGCCGTGGCGCCAACGGTCAGAGAATGTTGAACGGAATGGTGGTGACCACGCGGAACTCATCCAGGCTGCCATCGCCCTGCGCCTTGCTGGCGCGGTGGGTGGTGTAGGTGGCACGGATACTGGTGTCTTTCAGCGGCCCGCTCTGCACTGCATAGCTGGTGCCGATGCCCCACTCATAGTGGGTTTCGCCATCCAGGCCGTTCACGTCATAGGCGGTACCGCGGTAGTGAGTGCCATCGATGCCCCAGCCGCGGGCGTTGTACAGGTTGAACTTCAGGCCCGGCACGCCATACGGCGCCATGTTCAGCACGTAGGAAATCTGCAGCGATTTCTCGTTGGGGCCGTTGAAGTCCGACAGCAGCGAGTTGGCCAGGTAGATGCCGTTGGTTTCGTGCAGGTAGTCGAAGTACTCGTTGCCGTTGACCTGCTGCCACGAGGCACTGAGGGTGTGGGCCTGGTGAGTCAGGCCGAGCGACAGGCTGTAGGTGTCGTTGTCGATCTTGCCCATCTTCTGGCTGCCGGCGTCGACGGTCTTGTAGTAGTTCAGGCCGGTGTTCAGGCTGAGCACTGCGCTGTCGCCGAGCACGTGATTGGCGCCGAAGTAGTACTGGTTCCAGAAGTCGTCGACCTTGGTGGCGTACAGGCTGGTGCTCAGGCTCTTGAGCGGCTGGTAATTGATGCCGGCGGTGCTGGCACGGTCGGTTTCCACGCCGGTGGCGCTGTATTCACTGCGGAACTTGCTGAGGCTTTGTTCGGTACGTGGCGAGACGCGGTCGAAGGTACCCAGGTCGAAGCTGAGGTTGTCGAATTCGGCGCTGTGCAGGAAGGCGCCCTGGAAGCTCGACGGCAGGGCGCGGTTGCCGATATAGGCGATCATCGGCGTGTCCACCGCCTGGCGGCCGAGGGTAAGGGTGGTGTTGGACACACGTGCCTTGATGTTGCCCAGCCCCAGTTTGCTCCACTGGCCGATGGGGTCACCATCGCTGTGGGTCAGCGTGCGGTTGTTGGGGCCGGCGACCGCTTCGCGGTTCTGCTGCAGGGCAATGGCGTTGTAGCCGGCGGCCTCGACGGCGATGCCCACGGTGCCTTCGGTGAAGCCGGAGCTGTAGTTGAGGATGCTGCCCTGTACCCAGTTTTCACGGCTGTGGGTGGGGTGGCGGGTGCCGTCGCTCTTGTAGTACTTCCACAGCGGGGCGCGGGCGGCGCGTTCGCGGGCATACCAGTTGCGGGTGCTGCCGGACAGGCTTTGGCCGTCGATGAAGCCGCTGGCCTGCGCTTGCTCGCTGGTGCCTTTGAGGGTGATGGGGATGAAGTCCTGGCTTTGCGGGTCGGCCTGGGCCACGGTGGATAAGGCACTGATGGATAAGGCCAGTGCGGTCAAGGTGAATACTCTCAAGGTTAAAGCTCCCTTTCTTTTCTAGTTATGGCCGGCCTTGTGGGCCGGATGCTTGCTGCGGTGTTGCCAGGGTTGCCACGGGATCGCCGGGCTGAATCGGGGTGTTGTGTTGCCTGTGCCGTCCCTTTCGCGGGTAAGCCCGCTCCCACAGGGGGCTGCGCAGCCCCCTGGCTTATGGATGACTTTGTGGGAGCGGGTTTAACCGCGAAGAGGCCGATACCGGCTAACGCTTAATCAACACTCACACCGGAAAAATCATTGCGCCCAAACGGGCTGACCTTGAACTGGGAAACCTTGACGCTAAGCGGCTGGTTGACCGTGGAATGCGCCACCGGGGTAATCGGTACCTGCTGCTTGAGCCGCTGCTGGGCCTGCTGATACAGGGCGCTGCGTTGTGCCTGGTCGGTGACCTGCTTGGCCTGCTTGACCAGGCTGTCGTACTGCGGGTCGCACCACAGCGAGTAGTTGTTGCTGCCGATGGCGTCGCAGCTGTAAAGCGTGCCCAGCCAGTTGTCCGGGTCGCCGTTGTCACCGGTCCAGCCGATCAGGGCAATGTCGTGCTCGCCGCTTTTCATGCGCTTGATGTATTCGCCCCATTCATAACTGACGATGCGCACCTTGAAGCCGAGCTTGTTCCAGTCGGACTGGAGCATTTCAGCCATCAGCTTGGCATTGGGGTTGTAGGGGCGTTGTACCGGCATGGCCCACAGCGTGACCTCGGTACCCGGTTTCACCCCGGCCTGTTGCAATAGCTGTTTGGCCTTCTCCGGGTCGTAAGGGGCGTCCTTGAGGCTTTCGTCATAGGACCACTGGGTCGGCGGCATGGCGTTGACCGCCAGCTGGCCGGAGTCCTGATACACCGCCTGGATGATGGCTTTCTTGTTCACTGCCATGTCCATGGCCTGGCGCACTTCCAGGCGGTCGAACGGCGGGTGTTGGGTGTTGTAGGCGATATATCCGAGGTTGAAGCCCGGTTGCTGCAGCACCTGCAGCTTGCTGTCGGCCTTGAGCGCAGGCAGGTCGGCCGGGCGCGGATGCAGGGTGACCTGGCATTCGTTGCGGCGCAGCTTCTGGATGCGCACGGAAGGGTCGACGTTGATCGAGAACACCAGGTTATCGATCTGCACCTGGTCCGGTGCCCAGTAGGCCTTGTTGCCCTTGTAGCGGATCTGCGAATCCTTCTGGTACCGCTGGAACACGAATGGCCCGGTGCCGATTGGTTGCTGGTTGATGTCGCTGGGGCGACCGCTGGCCAGCAGCTGCTCGGCGTATTCAGCAGACAGTATCGAGGCGAAGCTCATGGCCAGGTTCTGGATGAACGCGGCATCGACGGTGTTCAGGGTGAACACCACAGTCAGCGGGTCGGCTTTCTCGACCCGGGCGATGTTCTTGTCCAGGCCCATGCTGACGAAATAGGGGAATTCGGTGGGGTAGGCCTGGCGGAACGGATGGCGCCTGTCGAGCATGCGATTGAAGGTGAACAGCACATCGTCGGCGTTGAAGTCACGGCTGGGGGTAAAGGCCTTGTTGCTGTGGAACTTCACCCCTTCACGCAGGTGGAAGGTGTAGCGCAAGCCGTCGTCGGACACGTCCCAGCGGCTTGCCAGGGCAGGGTGCACGGCAGTGCCGCCGCGCTCGAACTCGACCAGGCGGTTGTATATCGGCTCGGCGGCGTCGTTGTCGGTGGCAGTGGTGTACTGAGCGGTGTCGAAACCGGCGGGGCTGCCTTCGGAGCAGAACACCAGGTTGCTGGCGAGCAGGGCCGGGGATTGGCTGATCAGGCCCAGGGCCAGCAGGGCGGAAAGGCGGGTAGCGTGGCGCATGGCAAATCCTTTTTCATCTGTTTGCACCGCCTCGGGGTACGAATGGCGGCAACAGTTCGCCGACCCCGCAGCGGATGGCCGCAGGACGACATGAAGAGGTGGTGAGGGTGAAGGGCACCCGCCGCTTGACGGGTGCCGGGGCTACCCTATTTGTCCACGCTGACGCCGTAGAAGGAGTTCAGCGCGAACGGGCTGATCTTGAAGTCCTTCACTTTGGCGCTCATGGGCTGGTACACGGTGGAGTGGGCGATCGGGGTGATCGGTACCTGCTCCTTGAGGATGTGCTGTGCCTTCTGGTAAAGCTCGGTGCGCTTGGCCTGGTCGGAAGTGGCCTTGGCCTGCTTGATCAGGTCGTCGTAGGGCTTGAAGCACCACTTGGAGAAGTTGTTGCCGTCGATGGCATCGCAACCGTAGAGGGTGCCCAGCCAGTTGTCCGGGTCACCGTTGTCACCACTCCAGCCGATCAGCATGGCGCCCTGTTCGCCGCCTTTGGAGCGTTTGATGTATTCGCCCCATTCGTAGCTGACGATCTTCGCCTTGATGCCGATCTTGGCCCAGTCGGACTGCAGCATTTCGGCCATCAGCTTGGCATTGGGGTTGTAGGGGCGTTGCACCGGCATGGCCCACAGGGTGATCTCGGTGCCTTCCTTGACGCCAGCTTCCTTGAGCAGCTGCTTGGCCTTCTCAGGGTCGAACGGGGCGTCCTTGATGCTGTCGTCATAGGACCACTGGGTTGGCGGCATGGCGTTGACCGCCAGCTGGCCGGCGCCCTGGTAGACCGATTCGATGATCTTCTTCTTGTCCACTGCCATGTCCAGCGCCTGGCGCACTTTCAGCTGGGCCATGGGGTTGGGCTCGTTGCTGCCCTTGATCTTGTCCATCACGTTGTAGGCGATGTAGCCAAGGTTGAAGCCGGCCTGGTCAGGCATCTTCAGCTTGGGGTCTTTCTTCAGCGGCTCGATGTCGGCCGGGCGCGGGAACAGGGTGACCTGGCACTCGTTCTTCTTCAGTTTCTGCATGCGCACCGAAGCATCGGTGGTGATGGCGAAGATCAGGTTGTCGAGCTTGACGTCATCGGGCTGCCAGTAGTCCTTGTTGCCCTTGAAGCGGATCTGCGCGTCCTTCTGGTACTTGCTGAACACGAACGGGCCGGTGCCGATCGGCTTCTGGTTGATATCGGCAGCCTTGCCGCCCTTGAGCAACTGGTCGGCGTATTCGGCGGACTGGATCGAGGCAAAGCTCATGGCCAGGTTCTGGATGAACGCGGCGTCGACTTCGTTGAGGGTGAACTTGACCGTGTGCTCGTCGAGCTTCTCCAGCTTGGCGATGTTCTTGTCCATGCCCATGTCGGTGAAGTACGGGAACTCGGTGGGGTAGGCCTTGCGGAACGGGTGGTCCTTGTCGAGCATGCGGTTGAAGGTGAACAGCACGTCGTCGGCGTTGAACGGGCGGGTCGGCGTGAAGTAGTCGGTGGTGTGGAACTTCACCCCTTCGCGCAGGTGGAAGGTGTAAGTCTTGCCGTCGTCGGACACGTCCCACTTGGTCGCCAGGCCCGGGATCACCGCCGTGCCGCCGCGTTCGAACTGGGTTAGGCGGTTGAACACGGTTTCGGCCGAGGCGTCGAAGTCGGTCCCGGTGGTGTACTGCCCCGGGTCGAAACCGGCCGGGCTGCCTTCGGAGCAGAACACCAGGTTGGACGCGGCAAGGGCCGACGGTGCACCGGTGAGCAAGCCTGCACCTAGCAGGAACGGAATGACTGCGTGTTTGAGCATGGTGGCCTCATTGTTGTCATTTTTCGATTGAGGTGGCCTCGTGAGCCGACCTGCGGATACTTATGCAGGGGGTGTTCCCAATGCAACAGGCATAAGGATAGTTGGCGCCACAAAAGTGGTACGGCCGTACATGGATGTCGCATTGGTATAACTTTTGGCGAAGTTAAACGTTTGCGCAGGCAAAATGATGGCTTTTTACAGGATGTTTCGAGGCGGGAAGGGATGTAGGAGGCACCTTGATGGTGCGTAGGAAAGGTCTGAAAACGCTAAATTTGAGGTTGGCGCGGTCCCTGTAGGAGCGGCCTTGTGTCGCGATGGGCCGCACAGCGGCCCCGGCAATTTATCAGGTACAGCTGAAATCCCGGGGCTGCTTTGCAGCCCATCGCGACACAAGGC
>NZ_JBDJLK010000073.1:0-27791 GCF_039673335.1 Pseudomonas sp. TWI929 | reverse complement strand
CCATAGGCCTGGAGGTAGTGGTTTCCTGTGGGAGCGGGTTTACCCGCGAAGAGGCCGGTACAGGTCAATCCTGGCTGATCGGCAGGATGTAGTTCTCGAACTCGGTGTCCTTGCGAAAGCCAATGGACTCATAGGTCTTGCGTGCTACTTCGTTACCGGCACTGGTCGAAACCCGCATGCGCACCGCGTTGGTTTCCCTGGCCATTTTCTTCGCCTCGCGCATCAGGTGGTCGGCCACCAGCATGCGCCGCGAATCTTCGGCCACGTAGATATCGTTGAGAATCCATACCCGCTTGAGCGACAGCGACGAGAAGCTCGGGTACAGCTGGCAGAAGCCCATCAACTTGGAATCGTCATCTTCCGGCAGCGCCAGGTAGATCACCGATTCCTCGCGCTCCAGGCGCTTTTCCAAAAAGCTGCGCGAGCTGTCGGGGTAGGGCAGCTGCCCGTAGAACTCACGGTATTTGACGAACATTGGCGTGAGCAGGTCGAGGTGTTCCAGGGTTGCCTTGATGATGCGCATGTGCGGCCCTCAGAGTCCATTTGGGGAAACGGCGGAATGCCTGCAGCTTTCAAGGCCATGCTGCCCCAATGCTGGCCATCAGCGCAATCCGCCTTCCGTGACATGTTCTTTAACCTTCGCCGAGCAGGAAGTTACCTCGCTGGGTGGGGGTATTTTCACTGTCGATGCTATGGACCTCGGCTTCGTCCTTCAAATTCACCCCGGAAAGCTGGCGCCGACAGGCTTCGCGCATCAAGTACAGCAGGCGATGCGCCGCCATGCCATAGCTCAGGCCCTCCAGGCGAATGTTGGAAATGCAGTTGCGGTAGGCATCGGTCAGGCCAACCTTGGGCGCGTAGGTGAAGTACAGGCCCAGGCTGTCGGGCGAACTGAGCCCAGGGCGTTCGCCGATCAACATCACCGTCATGCGCGCGCCCAGCAGTTCGCCGACCTCGTCGGCCACTGCCACGCGGCCCTGTTGTACCAGCACCACGGGGGCGCTGGTCCAGCCGTCGGCTGCGGCCTGCTCCTCGAAACGGGTCAGAAACGGCAGCGTGTGGCGATGAACGGCCAGGGCCGACAGGCCGTCAGCGACCACTATGGCCAGGTCCACCCCACCGGGGTTGGCCTGGGCATGCTGGCGCAGCGTGGCAATCGAATCTTCGTTCAGGCGCCGGCCCAGGTCCGGGCGCTGCAGGTATTGGTCGCGGTCGCTGGCAGCGCTGTGCAGCACCAGGCTTTCGCGCCTGCGGTCACTCAACTGGCTGGCCAGGCCGGCATGGTCGAAGGGCAAATGCACGGCATCTCTGGCCTGGGCATGGGCGAACTGGAAGTCCAGCTGCGCCCCGGTCGGCAGGCTGGTGCCGGCGCGGCCCAGGGCGATGCGCGCCGGGGTCAGGTTGCGCAGGGCCAGCCAAGGGTTGTCGGGGGTAGGCGTGCGGTGGTCCATGGTCATCCCTATGCAAGCTGTGCCAAGGCCTGGCGGAAGGCCGGCGGCAGGTTGTCACCAAAGCGTACCCGGCCATCGGCCTGGGTGAAGATGCCGGTGCGGGCCAGCCAGGCCTCGAATTCCGGCCCGGGCTTCAGCCCCAGGGTCTGGCGCGCGTACAGCGCGTCGTGGAACGAAGTGGTCTGGTAGTTGAGCATGATGTCGTCGGAGCCGGGGATGCCCATGATGAAGTTGATCCCGGCCACGCCCAGCAGGGTCAGCAGGGTGTCCATGTCGTCCTGGTCGGCCTCGGCGTGGTTGGTGTAGCAGATGTCGCAGCCCATCGGCACGCCCAGCAGCTTGCCGCAGAAGTGGTCTTCGAGGCCGGCGCGGATGATCTGCTTGCCGTTGTACAGGTACTCCGGGCCGATGAAACCGACCACGGTGTTGACCAGAAACGGCTTGAAGTGGCGGGCCACGGCATAGGCGCGGGTCTCGCAGGTTTGCTGGTCGACGCCATGGTGGGCGTTGGCCGACAGCGCGCTGCCCTGGCCGGTTTCGAAGTACATCAGGTTCTGCCCGAGGGTGCCGCGTTTCAGCGACAGACCCGCTTCGTAGCCTTCCTGCAGCACGTTGAGGTTGATGCCGAAGCCAGCGTTGGCCGCCTCGGTGCCGGCGATGGACTGGAACACCAAATCCAGCGGCACGCCCCGGTTGATCGCTTCGATCGAGGTGGTGACGTGGGTCAGCACGCAGGCCTGGGTGGGGATGTCGTAGCGCTGGATGATGGCGTCGAGCATTTCCAGCAGGGCGCAGATCGAGGCGATGCTGTCGGTGGCCGGGTTGATGCCGATCATGGCGTCGCCGTTGCCGTACAGCAGGCCGTCGAGGATGCTGGCGGCGATACCGGCTGGCTCGTCGGTCGGGTGGTTGGGCTGCAGCCGGGTCGACAGGCGCCCGCGCAGGCCCATGGTGCCGCGAAAGCGCGTGACCACGCGGATCTTC
Organism: Pseudomonas sp. TWI929; assembly: GCF_039673335.1. NCBI lineage: Bacteria > Pseudomonadati > Pseudomonadota > Gammaproteobacteria > Pseudomonadales > Pseudomonadaceae > Pseudomonas > Pseudomonas sp. TWI929. The sequence continues at coordinate 25,356 of NZ_JBDJLK010000073.1, read as the reverse complement.
TGCGCCACCAGCACCAGGTCCTGCACGCGCATGATCTTCGACACCGCTGCAGCCATTTCCGGCGTCAGCCCGGGGGCCAGGGCGCGCAGGCTGTCTTCGTTGGCTTCCTCGCTGAGTAGCCAGTCGCGCAGGCCGCCGACGGTCAGGTGGCTGACCGGGGCGAAAGCCTGGGTATCGTGGCTGTCGATGATCAGTCGGGTGACTTCATCGGCTTCGTAAGGGATCAGCGCTTCGTTGAGGAAATGCGTCAGCGGAATATTGGCCAACGCCATTTGCGCAGCGACGCGCTCGCCGTCATTGCTGGCCGCGACACCTGCCAGGTAGTCCCCCGAACGTGCCGGGCTGGCCTTGGCCATCACTTCCTTGAGGCTGTCGAAGCGGTAGACCAGGTGGCCTACCGTGTGTACGAAACTTGCCATACAGACTCTCCAGAGCCGCGGGCTGCCCCGCGGCGGGTGGCGGCGATCAGTGCAAGGCCTCTTCGGCCTTCTGGATCGCGGCGAATTCCTCTTCCGGTGTGCCCGCTACCAGGTGGTGGCGGCTGTAGAAAGCAAAGTAGGCAATTAATACCGCATAGATCACTGCGGCGCCAATCACCACGCGCGGGTCGACCAGGAAGCCGGCGACCACGGCGATGCACGCCAGCACCAGGGCCAGGCCGGAAGTGAAGATGCCGCCAGGGGTGCGATACGGGCGCTCCATCTTCGGCCGGCGGATACGCAGGGTGATGTGCGCGGCCATCATCAGCACGTACGACAGGGTTGCGCCGAACACGGCCACCAGGATCAACAGGTCGCCCTGGCCGGTCAGCGACAAGGCAAAGCCGATGATGCCTGGAATGACCAGGGCCAGTACCGGCGCCTTGCTCTTGTTGGTTTCCGACAGTTTGCGCGGCAGGTAGCCGGCGCGGGACAGGGCGAAGATCTGCCGGGAATAGGCGTAGATGATCGAGAAGAAGCTGGCGATCAGGCCGGCCAGGCCGACCAGGTTGACGAAGCTGCCCATCCAGGTGGAACCACCGTAGGCCTTGGCCAGCGCTTCGACCAGCGGATTGCCGGATGCTTTCAGCGCTTCGGAGCCGGCACCGCCAGGGCCGACCACCAGGATCAGCAGGGCGAAGGCCAGCAGTACCAGCATGGCGCCAATCAGGCCGCGTGGCAGGTCACGCTTGGGGTTCTTGGTTTCTTCGGCGGCCAGTGGCACGCCCTCTACGGCGAGGAAGAACCAGATGGCATAGGGGATTGCCGCCCACACGCCGACATAGCCGAATGGCAAGAAGCTGCTGGCACCGACCGCGTCTGTTTTGGCGATGTCGAACAGGTTGGCTGCATCAAAATGGGGCACCATGGCCACCAGGAACACCGCCAGGGCAATGGCGGCGATGGCGGTGATGATGAACATCAGCTTCAGCGCTTCACCCACACCAAAGATGTGGATGCCGATAAACACCACGTAGAACGCCAGGTAGATCATCCAGCCGCCGATGCCGAACAACGACTGGCAGTAGGCACCAATGAAGGTGGCGATGGCTGCGGGGGCGATGGCGTATTCGATCAGGATCGCCGTGCCGGTGAGGAAGCCGCCCCATGGGCCGAAGGCACTGCGGGCAAAGCCATAGCCGCCGCCTGCGGTGGGGATCATCGATGACAGCTCGGCCAGCGAGAAGCACATGCACAGGTACATGGTGGCCATCAGCAAGGTAGCGAGGAACATGCCGCCCCAGCCGCCCTGGGCCAGGCCGAAGTTCCAGCCGGCGTAGTCGCCGGAGATGACATAGGCCACGCCCAGGCCGACCAGCAGCACCCAGCCGGCGGCGCCTTTTTTCAGTTCACGTTGCTGGAAATAGTCCGAGCCGACTTTTTCGAAGTCGACAGAAGAGCCTGCCGGCGAGCCGGCGGAATGATCGCTTGGCATAGTTTCACCTGTTGTTTTTCTTGGTGGCCGGAGGGGTTCCGGGCCGATGGTGATGGGTACTGCAGGAAGCGAGCCAGAGCGGCTGGTGCACGGTTGCCGCTCTGGGTTTTGTGTAATGCAGGTCTGGCCTCTTCGCGGGTGAACCCGCTCCCACAAGGAGACGCGATCCCTGTGGGAGCGGGCGACGCGGTTTAGAAGAAGCCCAACGGGTTGATGTCGTAGCTCACCAGCAGGTTCTTGGTCTGCTGATAGTGGTCCAGCATCATCTTGTGGGTCTCACGCCCAACCCCGGACTTCTTGTAGCCACCGAACGCGGCATGCGCCGGGTACAGGTGGTAGCAGTTGGTCCACACGCGGCCAGCCTTGATCCCGCGGCCCATGCGGTAGGCACGGTTGATGTCGCGGGTCCACACCCCGGCACCCAGGCCGAACTCGGTGTCATTGGCAATCGCCAGCGCTTCGGCTTCGTCCTTGAAGGTGGTCACGCTCACCACTGGGCCGAAGATTTCTTCCTGGAACACTCGCATGCGGTTGTTGCCCTTGAGCAGGGTCGGCTGGATGTAGTACCCGGTGGCCAGCGAGCCTTCGAGTTTTTCCACCTTGCCGCCGGTCAGTAGCTCGGCGCCTTCCTTCTGGGCGATGTCGAGGTACGACAGGATTTTCTCGAACTGCTGCTGCGAAGCCTGGGCGCCTACCATGGTGTCGGTGTCCAGTGGGTCGCCGCGCTTGATCTGCAGCACCTTCTTCATCACCACTTCCATGAACTGCGGGTAGATCGACTCCTGTACCAGTGCCCGCGATGGGCAGGTGCACACCTCGCCCTGGTTGAAGAACGCCAGCACCATGCCTTCGGCGGCCTTCTCGATGAAGCTTGGCTCGGCTTGCATGATGTCTTCGAAGTACACGTTCGGCGACTTGCCACCCAGCTCCACGGTGGACGGGATGATGTTCTCGGCTGCGCATTTCATGATGTGCGAGCCCACCGGGGTCGAGCCGGTAAAGGCGATCTTGGCGATGCGCTTGCTGGTGGCCAGTGCTTCACCGGCTTCGCGGCCATAGCCCTGCACCACGTTGAGCACGCCTTTTGGCAGCAGGTCACCGATCACTTCCAGCAGCACGGTGATGCCCAGCGGGGTCTGCTCGGCCGGCTTGAGCACCACGCAGTTGCCGGCGGCCAGGGCCGGGGCAAGCTTCCAGGCGGCCATCAGGATCGGGAAGTTCCACGGGATGATCTGCCCGACCACGCCCAGCGGCTCGTGGATGTGGTAGGCCACGGTGCCTTCGTTGATTTCGGCGGCGCCGCCTTCCTGGGCGCGGATGCAGCCGGCGAAGTAGCGGAAGTGGTCAACCGCCAGCGGGATGTCGGCATTGAGGGTTTCGCGGATTGGCTTGCCGTTGTCCCAGGTCTCGGTAATGGCCAGCAGTTCGAGGTTCTGTTCGATACGGTCGGCGATTTTCAGCAGTACGTTGGAGCGGTCCTGCACCGAGGTACGGCCCCAGGCGTCGGCTGCGGCGTGGGCGGCGTCGAGCGCTTTATCGATGTCTTCGGCAGTAGAGCGGGGGAATTCAGCGATCAGCTTGCCATTCACCGGGGAGGTATTTTCGAAATACTGGCCCTTTACCGGAGGAACGAACTCACCACCGATGTAGTTGCCGTAGCGGCTCTTGAAGGAAACCTTCGCGCCTTCGGTACCGGGATGTGCGTAACGCATGGTGTGTCTCCTGGCTATTGTGTTTGTTAGGGAGTTGAGAAGCGTAGAGCAAAGGTTGGGCCAGCGTTGGCGGCACCAGGCAAATCAATGGCTTGGAGCAGTTTCCAGCGGCTGGCCAGCGGCTGCTGTGCCGGCGCTGGTACGTGCTGGGTGACACTTTGTGCCATTTGCGACACGTCACAGGCGGGTGCATTGCAAAGCCTTCCCGGGTGGAGGATGCTGGCGGGACTCTCTATCTGCGGAGAACTACAACAATGCAGAGCAATCATTTCAGTCGCCATGCCCAGCAAGTTCACAGCGTCGCCCATGGTGGGGCCGGGGAAAGCGGCAGTGACCCGTCCATCGCCCGTTCCTGGCTGCGCTGCCTGGAGGACTACCACCTCGACCCTGCGGTGATCGAGGCGCCGGTGGTGCTCGAACACGGGCGCCTGCTGGAAAGCCGCGAGCGCCTGCGCCAGGTGCTGCAAATTGCCGACCATGAAATGAACAGCCTGCACCAGCAGCTTTCCGGGGCTGGCCACGCGGTGTTGCTGACCGACGCCCGTGGGGTGATCCTCAATTGCGTCAGTGCGCCCACCGAGCGGCGTAGCTTTGAACGTGCCGGGCTATGGCTGGGTGCCGACTGGAGCGAGGCGCGCGAGGGCACCAATGGCATCGGCACCTGCCTGGTCGAGCGCCAGGCGCTGACCATCCACCAGAACGAACACTTCCGTGGCCGCCACACCGGCCTGACCTGTTCGGCCAGCCCAGTGTTCGACCCGCATGGCGAGCTGCTGGCGGTGTTGGACGTGTCCTCGGCGCGGCCCGATGTTTCCCGGCAAAGCCAGTTTCACACCATGGCGCTGGTCAACCTGTCGGCGAAGATGATCGAAAGCTGCTATTTCCTGCGCCATTTCGAGCAGCAGTGGTTGCTGCGTTTTCACCTGCAGGCCGAGTCGGTTGGCCTGTTCAGCGAAGGCCTGCTGGCGTTTGATGGCGACGGGCGCATCTGCGCGGCCAACCAGAGCGCGCTGAACATGCTAGGCACTGTACGCGGTGGCGTGCTGGGAAAACCGCTGGAACGCTTTTTTGCCTGCAGCCATGACGAGCTGTTCAGCCGCGCCACACCCGGTGGCAGCACCGCCTGGCCGCTGCGCACCCTGGACGGCCGCCAGGTGTTTGCCAGCCTGCGGGGCCAGGCGCGGGCGCCGGTGTGGTCGGTGCCCGCCGCCCAGCCACGGCCCGCGCGCGAAGTGGAGCCGCTGGTGTGCCTGCTCGACCCGGCGTTGCAGAACGATTTCCGCCGCAGTGTGCGGGTGTTCGAACGCGATGTGCCATTGTTGCTGCGCGGCGAGACCGGCTGCGGCAAGGAGGCCTTCGCCCAGGCCGTGCATCAGGCCAGCGAACGGCGCAGCAAGCCGTTTGTCGCCATCAACTGCGCCTCGATCCCGGAGAGCCTGATCGAGAGCGAGCTGTTCGGTTACCGCGGCGGCAGTTTTACCGGTGCGCGCAAGGAAGGCATGCGCGGCAAGCTGTTGCAGGCCGACGGCGGCACTTTGCTGCTGGACGAAATTGGCGATATGCCGCTGAGCCTGCAAACCCGCTTGCTGCGGGTGCTGGAGGAGCGCCAGGTGGTGCCAATCGGTGGTGAGCCGCAGGCGGTGGACGTGCGTATTGTCAGCGCCACTCACCGTGACCTGCTGGAGCGGGTGGAGCAGGGTAGTTTCCGTGAGGACCTGTATTACCGCCTGAATGGCCTGGAAGTGGCGTTGCCAGCGGTGCGCGAGCGCAGTGACAAGGCGCAGTTGCTGGACTTTTTGCTGCGCCAGGAGGCGCAGGGGCAACTGATCGACATCGAGCCACGGGCGCGGCAGGCACTGCTCGATTTTGCCTGGCCGGGCAACGTGCGGCAGATGCGCAACGTGCTGCGTACCCTGGTGGCGCTTTGCGAAGAGGCCCAAATTGTCTTCTCGGACCTCCCCGCCATCATCCGCGAGGGCTTTGCCCTCGATCGCCGGCAAGCCAGCTCCCACCTCGACCGCGTCGACTCCAAGCCATCCGCAATCCCTGTGGAAGCTGGCTTGCCGGCGATAGGGCCGGCCCTGTTGGAGGATGCTGAGCGCCATGCGCTGCTGGCAATCCTGGAGGCAAAACACTGGCACCTCACCCGTGTCGCCGAGCACTTGGGCATCAGCCGCAATACCTTGTATCGAAAACTGCGCAAACACGGCATCACCAGGGCCGACTGAGCGAAACAGCGGGTGCGATTTGTCGCGCCCTGGGCTACCCTGCCTCGATGTTTTGCGAGGTCGACCATGCATATTCACATTCTCGGTATTTGCGGCACTTTCATGGGTTCGCTGGCGGTGCTGGCCAAGGAACTTGGCCACCGTGTCACCGGCTCGGACGCCAACGTCTATCCACCGATGAGCACCCAGCTCGAAGCCCAGGGCATCGAGCTGACCCAAGGCTATGACCCGGCCCAGCTGGACCCGGCACCTGACCTGGTGGTTATCGGCAACGCCATGTCGCGCGGCAACCCGGCGGTGGAGTACGTGCTGAACAAGGGCTTGCCCTATGTCTCTGGCCCGCAGTGGCTGGCCGACCACGTGCTGCAAGGCCGCTGGGTGCTGGCCGTTGCCGGTACCCACGGCAAGACCACCACCAGCAGCATGTTGGCCTGGGTGCTGGAGCACGCCGGCATGAGCCCGGGCTTCCTGATTGGCGGTGTGCCGCAGAACTTCTCGGTGTCGGCCCGTCTGGGCAACACGCCGTTCTTCGTGGTGGAAGCCGACGAGTACGACAGCGCCTTCTTCGACAAGCGCTCGAAGTTCGTGCATTACCACCCGCGCACCGCGATCCTCAACAACCTTGAGTTCGATCACGCGGACATCTTCCCCGACCTGGCCTCCATCGAGCGGCAGTTCCATCACCTGGTGCGCACCATCCCCAGCGAGGGCCTGGTCATTCACCCGACCACCGAGCAAGCGTTGGAGCGGGTGATCGGCATGGGCTGCTGGACCCCGGTACAAACCACCGGCGAAGGCGGCCAGTGGCAAGCCCGCCTGCTCAGCCCCGACGGCTCGCGCTTCGAAGTGCTGTTCGACGGTGAAGCGCAAGGCGTGGTGGACTGGGCGCTGACCGGCCAGCACAACGTCGCCAACGCCCTGGCTACCCTGGCAGCCGCCCGCCATGTCGGCGTGGTGCCGGCCATGGGCATCGAGGGCCTGAGCGCCTTCAAGAGCGTCAAGCGGCGCATGGAGAAGGTCGCCGAGGTACAAGGCGTGACCATCTACGATGACTTCGCCCACCACCCGACCGCCATCGCCACCACCCTCGATGGCCTGCGCAAGCGCGTTGGCGAGGCGCCGGTGATTGCGGTGATCGAGCCACGCTCCAACTCGATGAAGTTGGGTGCCCACCGTGATGGCCTGCCGGAAAGCGTCAATGACGCCGACCAGGTGATCTGGTACGCCCCGGCCAACCTCGGCTGGGACCTGGCCGCTACCGCCGCGCAATGCAAGGTGCCGAGCGTAGTGGCAGACAGCCTCGACGCGATCATCGAGCGGGTCAAGGGCCAGGCCCGCCCAGGCACCCACGTGGTGATCATGAGCAACGGTGGCTTTGGCGGCCTGCACGGCAAGCTGGCCGAGGCGCTGAAGTGAGCGGGCCGGAGCGCATCACCCTGGCCATGACGGGCGCCTCGGGCGCCCAGTATGGCTTGCGCCTGCTCGATTGCCTGGTACGCGAAGACCGCGAGGTGCACTTCCTGATCTCCAAGGCCGCGCAGTTGGTAATGGCCACCGAGACCGACGTGCTGCTGCCGGCCAAGCCCCAGGCAATGCAGGCATTCCTTACCGAATACACCGGCGCTGCCGACGGGCAGATCCGTGTGTATGGCAAGGAAGACTGGATGTCGCCGGTGGCCTCGGGTTCCGGCGCCCCAGCGGCGATGGTGGTGGTGCCCTGTTCCACTGGCACCTTGTCGGCAATTGCCACCGGTGCCTGCAACAACCTGATCGAACGCGCTGCCGACGTTACCCTCAAGGAGCGTCGCCAGCTGATTCTGGTGCCACGCGAAGCACCGTTCTCCACCATCCACCTGGAGAACATGCTCAAGTTGTCGCAGATGGGCGCGGTGATCCTGCCGGCGGCGCCGGGCTTCTATCACCAGCCACAGACCATCGACGACCTGGTCGACTTTGTCGTGGCGCGCATTCTCAACCTGTTGAACATTCCCCAGGACATGTTGCCGCGTTGGGGCGAGCACCACTTCGGGGTGGATGATTGAAGCGAGCGCTGGCGGGCTTGCTGGCGCTTGGGCTGCTCAGTGGCTGTGCCACGGTGCGCACGCTGGATGCCAATAAACCTGGGGCGCCGGTGGTGTATGCCGGTACCCGGTTGGATTTGTATGTAATCAATGGTGGCTGCTGCCCGCGGGATCGTTACGGGGCTGAAGCGCCAGCGTACCCGGGGCTGGACCTGCCCGGGAGCATGTTGCTCGATACCCTGCTGCTGCCATTGTCCTTGCTGACCGCCGCCGGTATAGGCTTCCAGGCCACTGGCGGCCTGTGAGGGATTGCACGGTCCTGTGGGAGCGGCCTTGTGTCGCGAAAGGGCCGCAAAGCGGCCCCAGCAATGGTTGTGCTAAAGCTGAAATCCGGGGGCCGCTGCGCGGCCCTTTCGCGACGCAAGGCCGCTCCCACAGGTACCGTGCAAAGCTTGAGGCTTACTTCTTGCCCAACCTGCGCAACTCATCCGACTCCACAATCCGTACCCCGTCTTCTTCCTCCAACGCCAAACGCCACAGCGCACGGGCCAAGGTACAAGCTTCGATCCCCCGGTACTTCCCTGGTATCAACCTGGAAAACGGCGAAACCAGCTGTTCACTCAGCCGCGGCTGAATCCGCTCACCCAGCAGCAACGATGGCCGCACGATGGTCAGCTGTGGCCAGTCCTGGGCCTTGAGCGCTTCTTCCATCTCGCCCTTGACCCGGTTGTAGAAAACCGACGACTTGGGGTCGGCGCCCACTGCACTGACTACCAGCAGATGCCGCGCCCCCATTTCCCGGGCACGTTTGCTGAAGGCTACCACCATGTCCAGGTCCACTGCGCGGAAGGCCGATTCGGAGCCGGCCTGTTTTAGCGTGGTGCCCAGGCAGCAATAGGCAATATCAACCCGCCCGGCCAGCTGCGGCAGAAACACCGCCGGGTCACCCACCGGGTTTTCCAGGTGCGGGTGTTCAGCCAGCGGCCGGCGGGTAGGTGCCAGCACGCGGGTGATGGTGGGCTCGTTGAGCAGGCGGTCGAGCAGGTGTTCACCGGTCAGGCCGGTAGCACCGGCAAGCAGGACATGCTGAGGCGTCAAATACATGATGTCTCTCCCTTGTTACACACAAGTCTAGTGGTTGGCCGGCGTTTCTGCCTGCGCCCTCACGTTGGCCTGTGCGGCATTACGCAATGCTTCTTCGGCCTGTTGCCGGCGCAGGTGCTGCCAGTGCTCAAGTACGCTCGGTGGCGCCCACAGCTGCGGTTCCGAAGCCTCGAAGCCTTCCCTTTGTTCTCTTTCGGCAACGCTGGCGCGCGCCAGTTCAAACGCCTGTTTCAGGTCGTCGGTCTGGTTCAGTGCTTCGGCGAACAGGGCGTCGCCAAAGTAGGTGAAGTCGGCTTCCTCCGAGCAACCGAAGGAAACGCGGTCGGTACGGGCGGCGGTCATGATCAGCGTGCGCTCATCCTTGAGCGGGGCAATATAGCCCCCTGAATAGCAGGCCGAGATGACGATTACCTTGTCGCGATCCTTCAGCGGCGCCAGGGCGGTGGCCAGTTCGTCGGAGGACAGGTCGGCCAGTTGCAGGCGTGGCTGGTCGAGCACCAGTTGATGGTCCGCGCTGCCATGGCTGGTGAGGTAGATGAACACCAGGTCTTCGGGGCCGCTGCGCTCGGCCAGGGTACGGGCGGCGCGGGTGAGGGTCTCGCGGGTGGCCATGGGGCGGGTGGCCATGTGATCGCGGTGGTTGACCAGGGTCACCTGGCCGCGGGCGCCAAAGCGCACCTTGAGCATGTTGCTGACGTAGTCGGCTTCGCGCAGGAACACGCTTTGCTGGCCATCGCCGGCCACTACCAGGCTGTACAGCTGGATCGGCGGCGCCGATTGTGGCACCCGGGCCAGCGCCTCTTCCAGCAGCCGGCCTTGGTTGAGCAGGGCCAGGTCCAGCGGGTCGGGCAGCAGCTTGCCTTTCTGGTCGCGTACGCGCACGCCGTTGGCCCAGGTGCCACTTTCGACCTTGCCGCTGGGCAGGATCAGCCGCCCTTGGCCATGGTAGGCGTCGTTGAGGAAGCCACCGATGTACTTGCTGCCGTCAGCCAGTTGCAGGCTGCCCTGGCCCGACAGGCGCCAGTCGGCGAAGGTGCCCTTGTAGTGGCTGCCATCGCTGCCCAGCAGTTCGCCTTCGCCAATCAGCGAGCCGTCCTTGAACTCACCGATCCACACGTCGCCATCGGCGTTCTCGTAGCGACCACGGCCCTCCAGGCGGTTGTCCTTGAACTCACCGATGTACTGCTCGCCGTCGACGCTGTCGTAGGTGCCACTGCCTTGCAGTTGGCCGTTGATGAAGTGGCCGCTGAACTGGTTGCCACTGGCATCGCTACGCACCCCGGCGCCGTTGGGCTTGCCCTTGGCGAACAGGCCCTGGTAGCGGCTGCCGTCGGCCAGCTCCAGCTCGCCGGCACCCTCGTACAGGTCGTTCTTGAACTGGCCGCGGTAGGTCTGGTCGGCTTGCTTGAGGGCGCCTTCGCCATCGCGGCGGCCATGGTTGAAGGTGCCGGCATAGTGGCTGCCCGGGGTGGTCAGGTCGCCCAGGCCCTGGAACAGCCCCGCAGCGAACTGGCCACGGTACACCTCGCCATTCTGGCCATGCCATTCGCCCTGGCCATGCCATTGGCCGTCCTTGAAGCTGCCGGCGTACCAGCTTCCATTGGGGTAGTCGATGCGGCCCTCGCCCTGCAACAGGCCATCGACCACCTGGCCCCGATATCGCCCGCCGTCAGGCAGGCGCGCGTCCGGCGGGAGCAGCGATTCGCCATCGCCACAGGCGGCGAGCATCAGGACCAGGGTGATGGGGAGCAGTAGACGCATGGCGAAGACCGGGCAATAGGTCTGCCGAGTATGACGCAGAATGGGATCCTGAGACAGCGAACGCATGTGCGGGCGCTCCTACAGGATTTGCGCCACCCTTGAGCCTTGTGCAGTACCTGGGGACACCTGTCTTGCCAAAAGACTAAAAGCTGGCGCGGTCCCTGTGGGAGCGGGTTTACCCGCGAACACCGGCGAAGCCGGTGCCATCCACCGAGTCGCCTGCTTCGCGGGCACGCCCGCTCCCACAGGTTCCGCATTGCCTTTGAGGTGCAATCAGCTCACGCCCGGCGAAACGATGATCTTTACGTTCTCCTCCTTGTTGTTCACCAACTCCTCAAACCCCAGCTCGACAATCTGCTCCAACCCGATCCGCCCGGTTACCAACGGGCGAATGTCCAGCCGCCCATCGGCGATGAAGGCAATCACATCGGCAAACTCGCCGTTGTAGGCCAACGCCCCCAGCACCTGCTTCTCGGTAGACACCAATTCAAAGAAGTTGAACTCGCTAGGCTCTTCAAATATGCCCACCAACACGCACTTGCCCGCCTTGCGGATGGTATCGATGGCCAGCTTGGCCGTGTGCTTGTTGCCGATGCACTCAAAGCTCACATCCGCCCCCAGCCCGGCGGTGAGTGCGCGAATCTCTGCCAGGGCATCGCACTGGCTGGGGTCGAGCACCACGCTGGCGCCGACTTCCTTGGCCTTGGCCTTGCGTGCCGAGGACATTTCCAGGGCGATCACCTGCGCCGCCCCCGCAGCCTTGGCGCACATGATGGTGCACAAACCGATGGTACCGGCACCGACCACCACCACCGTCTGGCCAAGCAGGCTGCCGGCCTTCTTCACCGCATGCATGCCCACCGCCAGCGGCTCGATCAGCGCCCCGGCCTCCGCCGGGAAACCCTGCGGCAGCCGGTACAGCAGGTTGGCGGGCACGTTGACCAACTCGGCGAAGGCGCCGTTGTTCATCAGGCCGGTGAAGGCCAGGCGCTCGCAGATGTTGTACAGGCCATGGGTGCAGTAGTAGCAGGTGCCGCAATGCTGGCAGGCGTCCGCGGCCACCGGGTCACCGACGGCAAAACCTTCCACGCCTTCGCCCAGCTTGGCGATCTGGCCGCAGAATTCGTGGCCAAGGATGCACTGGCCCTGGATGCCGGTCAGTGGATGCGGGGCCTCGACCGGGATGAACACCGGGCCGGCGACGTACTCGTGCAAGTCGGAGCCGCAGATGCCGCACCAGTCCACCTTGATCTGCACCCAACCTGGCGCGGGGTCAGCCGGCAGGGGTACCTGTTCGACGCGAATATCATTGCGGCCATGCCAGACGGCAGCGCGCATGTGGGTATGGCTCAGGTCATTCATGGTTGTTCTCCAGGCTCACGGAATGGGCTTAGTGCTTGCGCAGGAACGCGAGCAATTGCTGGTTGACCTGTTCGGCCGCCTCCATCTGCACCATGTGCCCCGCCTCCGGCAGCACCAACACTTCAGCCTCCAGCCCCTCGGCGTGGCTGGCCGGGATGATTGCGTCCTTGCCGCCCCACACCACCAGTGCCGGGTGTTGCCCCAGCACCCCGCGCAGGTCGTGGCGCTGCCGGTCGCCGTCGGCGATGGCCGATGCCAGCAAGCGCAACGCTTCGTCCACCCCCTCCAGGCGCTTGAACTTGAGCATGTCTTCCAGCATTTGCCGGGTGACTAGCGCAGGGTTGGCAAACAGCTGCACCATCTGCGGCTTCAGCGCATTGCGGTTGGCTGCGCTGACAAAACCTTGCAAGTACTGCCCGTTGATCGCCTCGCCCAGCCCGGCGCTGGCCACCAGGCTCAGGCTGGCCACGCGTTGCGGCACCATGCGCGCCACGTTCAGGCTGACTGCACCACCCATGGAATGGCCCGCCAGATGCGCCTTGGCGATGTCCAGGTGGTCAAGCAGGGCCAGCACGGTTTCACTCAGCTCATCCAGGTCACCCCGCTGCAGGGCCTTGGCCGACTCGCCATGCCCCGGCAGGTCGAGGGCGATCACCCGGCGCTCGGCAGCCAGGGCCGGGTGGTTGAACAGCCAGTTGTTCAGGTCGCCACCAAAGCCGTGCACCAGCACCAGCGGCGTGCCGCCTTCGCCCAGTTCGAACCAGCGCAACAGGCGACCACCCACTTCCGCCTTCTGCGGGACTGGGCCCTGGGCCTGGTCGGCGCCACCTTCGGCGACGAACTCGGCCTGGAAGCGCTGCACCACGGCATCGATCTCGGCTTCCTCGGCTTCGCCTTCCACCACCACCGCCAGCAGCGCGCCGACCGGCAGGGTTTCATCCGGTTTGGCCACCTGGCGGCGCAGCACGCCGCTGAACGGCGCTTCGACGCTACTGCTGATCTTGTCGGTCTCGACGTCGAGCACCTCGTCGCCCTTGTTGACTTCGTCACCTTCCTGCTTGAGCCAGGTGTCCACCCGGCCCTCGGTCATCGACAGGCCCCACTTGGGCATGGTCAGGGTATGGATCTGGCTCATGCGGCACTCCTTGCGGCTTCGATCACCTTGCGCACGGCAGCTTCGATCTTCGCCGCGTCAGGGATGTACAGGTCTTCCAGGGCATCGGAGAACGGCACCGGGGTGTGCGGCGCGGTGACCATTTCGATTGGGCCCTTGAGCGCGCCAAAGGCTTTCTGCGCCACCAGTGCGCTGATGTCGGTGGCCATGGAACAACGCGGGTTGGCTTCGTCGATCACTACCAGGCGGCCGGTCTTTTCCACGCTTTCCAGAATGCTGTCTTCGTCCAGCGGGCTGGTGGTACGCAGGTCCAGCACTTCGCAGTCGATGCCCTGGCGGGCCAGGTTGTTGGCGGCCTCCAGCGCCACATGCACCATGCGCCCGTAGGTGACCAGGGTCACGTCGTCGCCATCGCGTAGGAAGTTGGCTTCGCCGAACGGCACGGTGTACACCTCTTCCGGCACTTCGCCCTGCATGCTGTACAGCAGCTTGTGCTCGCAGAAGATTACCGGGTCGTTGTCGCGGATTGCCTGAATCAACAGGCCCTTGGCATCGTACGGCGAGGATGGGCAGACCACCTTCAGGCCGGGGATGTGCGTCCACAGCGAGGTGAGCATCTGCGAGTGCTGGGCCGCCGCGCGCAGGCCGGCACCGTACATGGTGCGCATCACTAGCGGGGTGACCGCCTTGCCGCCGAACATGTAGCGGAACTTGGCAGCCTGGTTGAGGATCTGGTCCAGGCAGCAGCCGGCAAAGTCGACGAACATCAGTTCGCATACCGGGCGCAGGCCCTGGGTGGCGGCACCGACAGCGGCGCCGACGTAGCCGATTTCCGACAGCGGCGCGTCGAGTACGCGGCCCGGGAACTGGTGGTACAGGCCTTTGGTCACGCCCAGCACGCCACCCCACGCGTCATCCTCGCCCGGGGCACCGGCACCGCCGGCAACGTCTTCGCCAATGATGAACACGGTGTTGTCGCGGCGCATTTCCTGGGCCAGGGCTTCGTTGATGGCCTGCTGGTAGCTGATCTTTCTTGCCATGGTGGTTCTCCTGTTGTTCTTGTAATCCGCGGCTCAGGGGTAGGCGACGTAGACGTCGGTGAGCAGGTCGGCGGGCTGTGGCTTGGGATCGGACTTGGCGCGGCGCACGGCGTCTTCGATCAGGTCCTCGACGCGGGCGTCGATGGCATCCAGTTGCTCGGCAGTGAGCAGGCCGGCGCGGGTGGTCTTGTTGCGGAACTGCATCAGGCAGTCGCGGGATTCGCGCAGGTTCTTCACTTCATCGGGGGCGCGGTAGGTTTGCGCATCGCCTTCGAAGTGGCCGTAGTAGCGGCTGAGCTTGACCTCGATCAGCGACGGGCCTTGCCCGGATCGGGCGCGTTCGATGGCAGCGCCGGCGGCTTCGTACACGGCAAAGAAGTCGAAACCGTCGATGGTCACCCCGGGCATGCCGAAGCCGGCAGCACGGTCGGCAATGTGGTCGCAGGCCACCGACCAATTGGAGGCGGTGGCCTCGGCGTAGCCGTTGTTTTCGGCCACGAAGATGCACGGCAGGTTCATGATCGACGCCATGTTCATGGCCTCGAACACCGCGCCTTCGTTGGAGGCGCCGTCGCCGAAGAAGGCCACCGACACATCGTCGCGGCCCTTGAGCTTGGCCGCCAACGCTGCGCCGGCCACCAGCGGTGCGCCAGCGCCGACAATGCCGTTGGCGCCGAGCATGCCTTTCTCCAGGTCGGCGATGTGCATCGAGCCGCCCTTGCCGCCGCATACGCCGGTCTTCTTGCCGTAGATCTCGGCCATCATGCCGTACACGTCCACGCCCTTGGCGATGCAGTGGCCATGGCCACGGTGGGTCGAGGCGATGCAGTCGCTGTCGCGCAGGTGGGCCATGACCCCGGCTGCGGAGGCTTCTTCGCCTGCATACAAGTGGACGAAACCGGGGATCTCGCCTGTGGCGAATTCCACATGCAGGCGTTCTTCGAAGGCGCGGATGGTGCGCATCACTTCATAGGCATGCAGCAGTTGTTCGGTACTGAGTTGATTGGACATCTTGTTGTTCTCCAGGGTTGTCTCAACACGGGTTTGCAGGGTGCAGCCGGTGGCCGCGTGGTACGGCCAGCAGGTGATGGCGGGCGGCATGCGCCAGCACGGCCTCGACGTCCACGCTCAACGGGCCTTGGTGGTCGAGGGTGATGGTGGGGGTGTCGTGCTCGGCGAATTCGATTTCGCGCTCGCCGTCCAGCGCCAGGGTGCCGCTGGCCAGGCTCAGGCGGTGGGCGACGCCGGGCGTCAGCGTGCCACTGGCGGTGATACCGCAGGCTTGCAGCAGGCCGGGTGCCAGGGGCGCCAGCAGCGCCTGCTCGGCGCCGGGGTTCAGGCGTATCCAGGCACCGTGCGGGTCCTGGCGTGATACCGGGCACCACAGGCCGCACAGGGCTGACAGGCCGATCGCATGCGGCTCGGCGAAGCAGGCGAAGACTTCGCCAAGGTCTTCGCTGCGGCTGAGTGCGCGGGCGCCGATGAAGCGCTGCGGTGACACCGCCACTTCCACCAGGGCCCACTCGGTCAGCCGTTGTTCTGGCACTTTCACCAGCAAGCGCTTGTTGCGGCGCAGGCCGATGCTGGTGGGTACCCGGCCGCTGGCGAGCAGGCCGCCGGCCAGGCCTGCGCTGGTGGCTTCGCGCAGTTCAGGGAAGGCATTGTTGGTGCCGGTGGACAGGGTTAGCAGCGGCACGTCACCGGCCTCGGCGGCGACCGCCTTGTGGGTGCCATCGCCGCCGAGCACGGCAATCATCGCCACGCCGCGTTCGAGCATGCGCCGGGTGGCCAGGCGGGTGTCGGCCACGGTCTGGGTCAGCGGCAGGTCGAGTATTTCGATGGCCGGCCAGTGCTGGTCACGGGCGCCCGGCCCCTGGCTGGCCTTGAGCACGGCGGCGGCGATACCGGTCATGTCGCTGGGCAGCAGCACCTGGCCGATGCCGGTGGCGCCGAAGGCAGCCAGCAGGCGCTGGATCGCCGAGGCCTTGTCGGTGCTTGAATACAGCCCGGCACTGGCAGTCAGGCGGCGCAGGTCGCGGCCGGAGGCTGGGTTGGCAATGATCCCGACAAGCGGGGCGGGTAGCGGCATGGCGCACCTCGTATTTTTGTTTGCCAAGGCAGGAGCAAGCGCGGTGCCAGCTTTTGTCGTGTTGCTTGAAGTGCCCGTAATAGAGCGCTTTGGCTTTGCCAAGGTGCGCCTGTTCGGCGGTGCCGGCGAGACGCCGGGTGCCAGCGTGCAGCCGTGTTGGCCGAGACGCTGAGACGCTGCGTCTCAAGCCCGCCGGTAATCACACAGTGCTTGTCGGGGCATGCCCGGAAGCGCTTAATGGCCGGACAACGATAAAAACAGCAACGAGAACCGGAGGGCCTGAATGCTTGCCGCGAACTCCCGAGCCCATGTCGACTGCATCAGCAGGGTGCTGAAGAATGCCGACCGCCTGCCGCAGGCACCGGTACCACCGCTGATCCTCGATTCATGGCGCCGTTCCATGGAGCTGTACCGCCTCGACCCTGGGTCCCAGCAGGGGCCGCGCATCCTTTCCCAAAGCCTGCTAAACGAATGCCGCGAACGCGCCGAGCTGTTCCTGCGCATCGCCAGCGATGCCGTGGCACGCCTGCACGAGCGGGTGCGCGGCGCTGACTATTGCGTGCTGCTTACCGACGCCCAGGGGCGCACCATCGACTACCGGGTCGAGTCGGCCATCCGCAACGACTGCCGCAAGGCCGGGCTGTACCTGGGCACCTGCTGGTCGGAGGGCGAGGAGGGCACCTGCGGCGTGGCGGCGGTGCTGACCAGCAAGGCGCCGGTCACGGTGCACAAGCGCGATCATTTCCGTGCCGCGTTCATCGGCCTGACCTGCACCGCAGCGCCGGTGTTCGACCCGTTGGGCGAGTTGCTGGGCGTGGTGGATGTGTCGGCCTTGCAGTCACCAGACGACCGCCGCAGCCAGCACCTGATTCGCCAATTGGTCGAGCAGACCGCCCGCGAGATCAAGAACGCCTTCTTCATACACAGCGCCCAGGGCCATTGGGTGATGCGCGCCCACGGCACGCCGGGTTATGTGGAGAGCCAGCCCGACTATCTGCTGGCCTGGGATGCCGATGGCCGCCTGCAGGCGATCAACAGCCTGGCGCGGCAACGCCTGGTGGAGCGGTTGGGGCGCTTGCCCGAACATATTGGCGAGCTGTTCGACATCGACCAACTGCGCCGGGTGAATGCATCGTCGGCTCAGCGCCTGCCTGGTTTGGGCGGGCTGTATGGTCGGGTCAGCGCCCCGCAGCAGCGCCAGCGCGCGCAGCCCTTGCGCCAGGCCCAGGACGCCCGCATCGAGCAGCACTTGCGGTTGGCCACGCGGGTCAAGGACTGCAACCTAGCGGTGCTGGTGCAGGGTGAGACCGGGGCTGGCAAAGAAGTTTTCGCCCGTCAGCTGCACCAGCAGAGCCAGCGCCGCGATGGCCCGTTTGTCACACTGAACTGCGCAGCCATTCCAGAAAGCCTGATCGAGAGCGAGTTGTTCGGCTATGTGGCCGGGGCCTTTACCGGGGCTTCCAGCAAAGGCATGCAAGGGCTGTTGCAGCAGGCTGATGGCGGCACGCTATTCCTTGATGAGATCGGCGACATGCCGCTGAACCTGCAAACCCGGTTGCTGCGGGTGCTGGCCGAGGGTGAAGTGGCGCCGCTGGGCGCGGCGCGGCGGGAGCGGGTGGATATCCAGGTGATCTGCGCCACCCATCGTGATTTGGCGGCGATGGTGGAGGATGGGCGTTTTCGTGAGGACTTGTATTTCCGCCTGGCCAATGCCCGCTTTGAGCTGCCGCCCCTGCGCGAGCGCGAGGACCGCTTGGGGCTGATTCACCAGTTGCTGGCCGACGAGGCCGAGGCCTGCGGGGTTGAGGTGGTGTTGGCGGATGATGCCTTGCAGGCGCTGCTGGTGTACCGCTGGCCGGGGAACTTGCGCCAGCTGCGGCAAGTGTTGCGCTATGCCTGTGCGGTGAGTGAGGGCGGGCAGGTGCGGGTGCAGGACTTGCCGCAGGAAGTGCGGGGCGAGACGGTTGTTTCGGGTGAAAGCGGCGTGTCGTGCCCGGCCCGGCAGCTGTTGCTGGATGCGCTGATCCGCCATCGCTGGAAGCCGGCCGATGCGGCGCGGGCATTGGGTATTTCGCGAGCGACTTTGTATCGGCGGGTGCATGAGCACCGCATCGACATGCCGCGGATGAAGGGGTAGGCCCTGGGCCGCAACGCGGCCCTAGGTTCTGGCAGGCAATAAAAAACCCCGGCACAAGGCCGGGGTTTTCGGTACATCACACTACTCGATCACTCTTCGTTAGCCAGTTTGTGCTCGAGGTAGTGAATGTTGACGCCGCCCTTGCAGAAACCTTCATCACGCACCAGGTCGCGGTGCAGCGGGATGTTGGTCTTGATGCCGTCGACGACGATCTCGTCCAGGGCATTGCGCATGCGCGCCATGGCTTCGTCGCGGTCCTTGCCGTAGGTGATCAGCTTGCCGATCAGCGAGTCGTAGTTCGGCGGAACCGAATAACCGCTGTACAGGTGCGAATCGACGCGTACGCCATTGCCGCCCGGGGCGTGGAAGTGCTTCACCTTGCCTGGGCTCGGGATGAACTTCTTCGGGTCTTCGGCGTTGATCCGGCACTCCAGCGAGTGGCCACGGATTACCACGTCTTCCTGGCGGAACGACAGCTTGTTGCCAGCGGCGATGCTCAGCATCTCCTTGACGATGTCGATGCCAGTGACCATCTCCGACACCGGGTGCTCAACCTGCACACGGGTGTTCATTTCGATGAAGTAGAAGCGGCCGTTTTCGTACAGGAACTCGAAAGTACCGGCACCACGGTAGCCGATCTCGATGCACGCATCGACGCAGCGCTTGAATACTTCCTGACGGGCTTTTTCATCGATGCCCGGGGCTGGTGCTTCTTCCAGTACCTTCTGGTGACGACGCTGCAGCGAGCAGTCACGGTCACCCAGGTGAATGGCGTTGCCCTGGCCGTCGGACAGTACCTGAACTTCCACGTGGCGTGGGTTGGTCAGGAACTTCTCCAGGTAGACCATCGGGTTGCCAAAGGCAGCACCGGCTTCGGTACGGGTGAGCTTGGCCGAGGCAATCAGGTCCTCTTCCTTGTGCACCACACGCATGCCGCGACCACCACCGCCACCGGCGGCCTTGATGATCACCGGGTAGCCGACGTCACGGGCAATCGCCAAGGCGACTTCTTCGTCTTCCGGCAGCGGGCCATCGGAACCCGGTACTGTCGGTACGCCCGACTTGATCATCGCGTCCTTGGCCGAAACCTTGTCGCCCATCAGGCGAATGGTGTCGGCTTTCGGGCCGATGAAGGCGAAGCCGGATTTTTCCACCTGCTCGGCGAAATCGGCGTTTTCCGCCAGGAAGCCGTAACCCGGGTGAATCGCGGTGGCGCCGGTCACTTCGGCGGCAGCGATGATCGCCGGGATATGCAGGTAGGAATCCTTGGACGATGCAGGGCCGATGCAGACCGACTCGTCTGCCAGGCCCAGGTGCATCAGTTCACGGTCGGCGGTGGAGTGCACGGCGACGGTCTTGATACCCAGCTCTTTGCAGGCACGCAGGATCCGCAGGGCAATTTCCCCGCGGTTGGCGATCAGGACTTTTTCGAGCTTCCCAGACATCGTTGGCTCTCCGCGATTCAAACGATGGTGAACAGCGGCTGGTCGAACTCAACCGGCTGGCCGTCTTCTACCAGGATGGCGTCGATGACACCGCCAATATCGGCTTCGATGTGGTTCATCATCTTCATGGCTTCGACGATGCACAGGGTGTCGCCTTTCTTCACGGACTGGCCAACTTCAGCGAAGTTCGGCGAGGTCGGCGAAGGCTTGCGGTAGAAGGTACCTACCATTGGCGAACGGACCACGGTGCCTTTCAGGGCCGGGGCAGCAGCAGCGGCTTCGGCGGCTGGAGCAGCAGCGGCAACCGGGGCAGCGGCAGGGGCAGCGGCCATCGGGGCCGGTGCGTAGAACTGCTGGGCAGCTGGGGTCTTGCTGTGACGGCTGATACGGACCGACTCTTCGCCTTCCTTGATCTCCAGTTCGTCGATGCCAGACTCTTCCAGCAGCTCGATCAGTTTCTTGACTTTACGGATATCCATTAATCATCAACTCCCAAAGGTTCGGTCAGGGGGCGAAATACAAAAAAACGTATCTGAAACGTTTCTCTCGAACCCCGGCCCACTCAGGCCAGGGTTTTCATCATTTGGGCTGTGCGTTGGCAGCCAGTTGTTCCAGCGCGGACTCCAGGGCCAGGCGATAACCGCTGGCGCCCAGGCCGCAGATCACCCCTACGGCAACATCGGAAAAGTAGGAGTGGTGACGGAACGGTTCGCGTTTGTGCACGTTGGACAAGTGCACTTCGATGAATGGGATGCTCACCGCAAGCAATGCGTCACGTAATGCGACGCTTGTGTGGGTGAAAGCAGCCGGATTGATCAGGATGAAGTCCACACCCTCGTTGCGTGCGGCGTGAATGCGGTCGATCAGTTCGTATTCGGCGTTGCTCTGCAGGTACTGCAGATGGTGGCCTGCGGCGCGGGCACGTTGCTCCAGGTCCTGGTTGATCTGGGCCAGGGTCACGGCGCCGTAGTGGCCAGGCTCGCGGGTACCGAGCAGGTTGAGGTTGGGGCCGTGGAGCACCAGTAGCGTTGCCATCTGCGGATTCCTTGGATTTGTAGGGCAATTCGACACAGCGCGGCGAGTGTGCCGTAAAGCGACGGCAAGTGTCCAGTTCCCGGCAATAGCCAGCACGATGTCCGAGGTTCGCGCGAAGTATGTGACCAAATAATTAAATCCGGTCACTGAATCGAGGTTTTTTTACTGTTCGCCGGAAGTTATAGACCGACTTTGCCGCGCACGCGTGTCAGAATTTGCGCAAATTCACCGGCGTTTATCTCGCCAATCACCCGATCAGCGGTAATTTCGCTGCCGTTCGCGGCAAAGAACAGCAGGGCGGGCGGGCCGAACAGCTGGTAGCGATCGAGCAGTTTGCGTTGCTCGGCATTGCTCTCGGTGATGTCGAAACGCAGCAGTTTGAAGCCGGCCAGTTGCGTTTGCACTTGCGGCGCTGTGAGCACTTCGCGCTCGATCACCTTGCAGCTGATGCACCAGTCGGCGTACCAGTCCAGCAGCACCGGTTGGCCGGCGGCCTTGGCCTCGGCCAGGGCAGTGTCTAGGGCGGTAGGGGTGGTGATGGTCTGCCAGGTATCTGCTTGCGCGGCCGTGCTGTTGCCCGCGGTCACCAGCGTTGCACTCGGCAGCGGGCGCAACGGGTCGCCTTGGCCACTCAGGGCACCGTACCAGCAGGCCAGGGCATACACCAGCAAGGCCAGGCCAAGCAGCTGGGCCAGGCGCTGGCGCGCGGTTTTGACGACCAACTCCAGGGCACCGAGGAACAGTGCCACGCCAGCAGCGAGGAAGCCGACCAGCAGCAAGGTCGCCGGCCCCGGCAGCACCCGGCTGAGCAGGCCGATGGCCAGCCCCAGCAGCAGCACGCCGATGGCGTTTTTCACCGTATTCAGCCAAGGGCCGCTTTTCGGCAGCCAGGCCGCACCCCCGGTGGCCACCAGCAGCAACGGCGCACCCATGCCCAGGCCCAGGGCGAACAGCTTGAGCGCACCGCCCAAGGCATCGCCGCTGGCGCTGATGTACAGCAATGCACCGGCCAGGGGCGCCGACACACACGGCGACACCAGCAGGCTGGACAGCACACCCAGCACCGCCGCACCCAGCAGCGAGCCGCCCCTGGTGTGGTTGGCGACGCTGTTCAGGCGGTTGCTCAGGGCCTGCGGCAGCTTCAGCTCGAACAGGCCGAACATGGCCAGGGCGAACACCACGAAGAACAGCGCGAAGGGCACCAGCACCCAGGCCGACTGCAGGCGCGCCTGCAGGTTCAGGCCGGCGCCGAACAAGCCCATGAGGGCGCCGAGTACCGCGAAGCTGGCCGCCATCGGCAATACATAAGCTAGCGACAGCGCCAGCCCGCGCAAGCCACCCACCTGGCCGCGCAGTACCACGCCAGACAGGATCGGCAGCATGGGCAGCACGCAGGGGGTGAAGGTCAGGCCGACCCCGGCGAGGAAGAACAGCAGCAGCGATTTCCAGTTCCAGGCGTGCTCGGCGGTGGCCGGCGTGCTTGCGCCGCCTTCGCCATCGATGCTCAGGCGTGCCGTTTCCGGTGGGTAGCACAGGCCCTTGTCGGCGCAACCCTGGTAGCCCACCAGTAGGGTGAAGGCGCGTGGGTCGTTGCGTGGCAGCTCGATATCGAGCACGCCGTGGTACACCTCTACGTCGCCGAAGAACTCATCGTGCTTGGCCTCGCCTTTGGGAATGTTCGGCGTGCCCAGGGCAATGTCGGCAGGTTCCGTGCGGAACTGGAAGCGGTGGCGGTAGAGGTAGTAGCCATCGGTGGCGACGAAGCGCAGCTTGATGGTTTGCGCATCGGCCTGGACCAGGTTGAGCTTGAAGGCCTCGTGCACCGGCAGGAAGTCGGCGTTGTTGGATAACGACGCGGCGCCGAGGGTGGCGCTGGGGCGGTTGTCGAGCAGGCCCGTGGCGAAGGCAGGGCTGGCCAGCAGCAGGAACAGCAGGAAAAACAGGCGGCGCATGGCGGACTCGCGAGGTGGAACGTGCTGGGCATGATAGCGGAAGCGCAGGAATACCCACAGGGCCTGCGCCAACCTTGAGGCATATGCTGTACCTGTAGGAGCGGCCTTGCGTCGCGAAAGGGGTGCGAAGCGCCCCCAGGATTTGTGCTTTACCGCTGATATTGCCGGGGCCGCGTTGCGGCCCTTTCGCGACGCAAGGCCGCTCCTACAGAGACCGCGCAGGCCGGCTCAGACTCTGAAAGCCCGCACCGCCCGGTTCAGCTCGCCACCCAGGCTCAGCAACTGCTCGCCTTGCTCGCGCCCTTCGCCAATGCGCTGCAAGTTATCTTCACCCAGCTCATGAATTCGCTCGCTGTGGTCGCGAATCTCGCTCACCGCGCCACTCTGCTGCGCCGTGACATCGGCAATCCGCACTGCGGTATCGGAGATGGTACGAATGGCACAGACAATCTCATCCAGCGCGCCATCCGCCGCCTGGGCCTGGTTGGCCGTGGCCTCGGCATGTTCAAGCTGCGCGCGCATCCCCGCCACCGAGCTTCTGGCGGCATGCTGCAAGCGATCGATCAGTGACTGAATCTCGCCGGTAGCCCCCGTGGTGCGCTGCGCTAGCGAGCGCACTTCATCGGCCACCACGGCAAAACCACGGCCCATCTCGCCGGCACGGGCCGCTTCGATCGCGGCGTTCAGCGCCAGCAGGTTGGTCTGTTCTGCAATCGAGCGGATCACCGTCAGCACCCCACCAATGGTGGCCGACTCTTCCGCCAGTTGTTCGATCATGCGCGCATTGCCCTGCACTTCATCAACCAGCTCACGCAAGCCCGACAAGCTCTGGCCAATCACCGCCTGGCCCTGTTCCACCGCCCGCCCGGCATCGCGGCTGGCGTCGGCGGCGGCGCTGGCATCGCCGGCCACTTGCTGGATGGTCGCTTCCAGTTCACCCAGGGCATCGCGGATCTGCCCGGTATCACCGGCCTGGCGCTCGGCTCCGTGGTGCAGGGCGGCGCTCATGCCGGCCAGGGCGTGGCTGCTGCCAGCCACCTGCTCGGCGTTGTGGCGGATGGTGTCCACCAACTCCACCAGGTACTGGCGCAGGCGGTTCAGCGATTCCTCGATGTCATGCAGTTCGCGGTTGGTCTTGCCCAGGGTGATGGCTTCGGCGAAGTCACCCTCGGCCCAGCGCGACAGGGCCGGTGCCAGGCTGGTGAGGGTGCGCGCCAGGCGGCGCTGCAAGGTGTCTATCAGCAGGGCGATAAGCAGGATCAGGCCGATCATCAGGCCCTGGATAATGCGCACCTCGCCGGCAATTTTCGCGTGCTGGCCGCGCACCTCAGGCTCCAGTGCCGCGATGGCCTGCTGCACGGCCTCCAGGCGCTGGCCGGTGCTGGCGGCCAGGGTGGCGCGGCGTTCGATCTGTTCGCGGGTGCGTTGCAGCTCGGCAGGGTAGCGGCTGAGCAGGCTCTGCAGTTCACGCTTCAGGCCCACGGCGATGTCTTCCTGTTGGGCGCTGGCCTGGGTTTCCAGGCCCATCATGGCGGCGAAGTCGTCGGCACCGGTTTCGGCGGTGCGGGTCACGCCCAGTAATGGCAGGCCGTCGATGGCCTGGGCCTGGGCGCGGATCAGTTGCAGCTCGCGCTCCACTTCGTCGGCCAGCTCCGGGCGGCCGCTGCTGACCAGCTTGTCCCGGGCCAACGACAGGCGGCCCAGGTGCACGGTGGCGTCGAGCAACGGCAGCAGGTAGCGGTTGGCGTCGGCGCTGCCGCTGTCGCGGGCATAGTCGGCCAACTGCTCGAAATTGGCCCCCAGTTCCCGCTCGGCTTGCAGCAGCAGGGCTTGCGGGTCGCCGGCCAGCTTGCCGGCGGCCAGCAGTTCATTGGCGGTGAAGCCCTGCAGGCTGTCCAGGCTGGGGCGCAGTTTGTCGGCCAGCTCTACGGGCCAGTCGGCCAGGGCGGCGTGCAACTGTTGGTTGGCGTCCATGGCTGCGGCATGGCGCAGGGCATCGCCGCTGCCAAGGTAAGCCTGGATATTGCCTGCCGCCTGGTGCTGGAACTGCTGGGACAAACCCAGGTAGCGCTCCATCATCTGGTAAGGGCGCTCCAGCGCTCGCTGCGACCACCATAGGGTGACGCCCAGGGCGAGGCACACGGTTACCAGCAACAGGGTATTGAAATTGGTCAGCCACTTCAGGCGCATAGCCGCGAGCTTCCTGCGGAGGGGAGTGGGGAGATAAGCGCCTGAAGTTATTGCGATTTTGTGACGGGGTGATGACGACAGGAGGTTGGCGTCAGAAAAAAAACTGGCACAGTGCCTGTATCTGTGTTGCCTGTGCTGGCCTCTTCGCGGCTAAAGCCGCTTGTGTCTTGAGAGGGGATTAGAATCTGGAGTGAGAGCGGTGAATGGCAAGCTGAATGCCGGAGGTGCCTTGAGCACGTGTGGGAGCACAAG